>CAZNQI010000171.1:0-3705 GCA_964575375.1 uncultured Faecalibacterium sp. | reverse complement strand
TTATAGATAAAGCCGTAATTAAGATTAAAGCAGGCGACGGCGGGCACGGAGCCGTAGCTTTTCACCGTGAAAAATATGTCGCTTCGGGTGGCCCGGACGGTGGCGACGGTGGCAAAGGCGGAGATATCGTCTTCCGAGTTGACGACAATCTTTCCACTCTTGCCGACTTTAAATACAAAAGAAAATACAAGGCACCGAACGGCATGGACGGTCAAGGCTCAAGAAGAAACGGCAAAAAAGGCGATGACCTTATTATAAAAGTCCCCAGAGGTACAATTATACGCGAAAACGAAAGCGGTGTTATAATAGCAGATATGTCCGAGGACGATTTGTTTGTTGCCGCAAAAGGCGGCAAGGGCGGCTGGGGTAATACCCATTTTGCAACACCGACGAGACAAACACCCCGTTTTGCAAAAAGTGGTACACCGGGTGAAGAATGGGAGGTTACTCTCGAGCTTAAGCTTCTTGCTGATGTGGGACTTTTAGGCTTTCCTAATGTTGGTAAATCAAGCTTTATTTCCGTTGTAAGCGGTGCAAAGCCGATTGTTGCAGATTACCACTTCACAACAATAACTCCCGTTTTAGGTGTTGTAAGTCTCGGTGAGGGTACTTCCTTTGTTATTGCAGACATACCCGGTCTTATTGAGGGTGCAAGCGAGGGCATAGGTCTTGGCCACGCCTTTTTACGCCATGTTGAAAGATGCCGTATGCTCGTTCATATTGTTGACGTTGCCGGCAGTGAGGGCAGGGACCCGGTAGAGGACTTTGAGAAAATAAACCTTGAGCTTGCTCGCTTTAATTCGGAGCTTGCTGAAAGACAGCAAATAGTTGTAGGAAATAAAATTGACCTTGCAACCGACGAGCAAAGAGAAAGCTTTAGAAAATACATTGAAGATCAGGGCTATCAATATTTTGAAATGTGTGCGCCCATTTCCGAGGGTACAAAAGAAGTTATCAACGCTGTTGCCGCAATGCTTTCCACTCTCCCACCGATTAAACGCTTTGAAAAAGAAGAAATCCCACTCGAAACACTTCTCAATAAACAAAACACAGGCTTCAGCATCACAGTCGAAGACGATGTATATATTGTTGAAGCACCGTGGCTTATCAGAATTATTTGCCACACCGACCTTGATGACTATGAATCATTACAATACTTCCAAAGAGTACTTATTTCAAGCGGAATTATTGATGCACTGCGTGAAAAGGGTATTCAAGAGGGAGATATAGTAAGCATATACGATTTTGAATTTGAATTTATGAACTAAGGAACAGAAAATGAACAGATTTTTAGAAAAAGACTGCAACGCTTCTCTTTTAAGTCCGTTAAACTTAGCTTTTATAGGCGATGCGGTATTTGAAATTTTCGTAAGAGAAACACTTGTTTGTGAGGCTAACAGACCTGTAAACAAGCTTCACAAGGTTACATCTTCCATAGTTAATGCCGCTTCGCAGGCAAGTGCAGCTCAAAAAATTATTCCACAGCTTACCGAAGAGGAATTTTCTGTACTTAAAAGAGGAAGATATGCCCATACTAACCACAAAGCAAAAAATGCAAGCGAGGGCGATTACCACTACGCAACAGGTCTTGAGGCTTTATTTGGCTACTTGTACCTGAAGGGTGAAATCGAAAGACTTCGAGAACTTTTCTCTATGATTATGAACGAAGAATAACCCTTCTTGCCTCAAGGTGGTAGGTTTGTGAAAATAAAAAATATAATAAACGATGTTCTTTTATGGGTAGCCGGTTCGGCAGTTTTCAGCGTTTCTATCAATATGTTCTCCTCACCAAACGATATTGTGCAAGGTGGACTTACCGGCGTTGCAACTTTAATTAACCATATTTTCCCCTCTGTCCCCATAGGAACGGCAATCTTTATTATGAATGTTCCGCTTTTTATTCTTGCAAAGGTTATTCTCAAAAGTACCTTTCTTGCAAAAACAATTTGTGCAACGCTTATTTTCACATCTTTCATCGACATCGGCTCCGTTTTTATACCGTCGTACACGGGCGACAAGCTCCTTTCGTGCATATTCTGCGGAGTTTTGTCGGGTCTCGGTTTGGCTCTTGTTTTTATGACAGGGGCAACCACGGGTGGTACGGATATTATCGCAATGCTTCTTCGTAAAAGGTATCCCCGTCTGCTTATGGGAAGAATAATGCTGTTTCTTGACGGTGCTATTGTTCTTTTATCCTTCCCGGTTTACGGTAAGATTGAAAATGTTATGTATGCGAGCATAGTTATTTTCATAGCCTCAAGAGTTATAGACAATATATTATACGGCTCTACCTTCGGCAAGCTAATATTTATCATAAGTGAAAGAGCTGACATCCTCTCGCAGGGTATTTTGCTCGAAATAGGCAGAGGTATTACAATACTCCCCGTTACGGGTGGCTACACAGGAAAAAACAAAAGCCTTATTCTGTGTGCCGTAAGGCTTGCCGAGATAAGAAATTTTTTGCGCTTTATAAAAGAAAAAGACCCCGATGCCTTCACGGTAGTCTGCGATGCAGGTGAAATAATAGGCAAAGGGTTTGAAAATGAGTAAAAGGAGAAATTTAATATGTGTGCTTTTTCAGCTAATCAAAACACATCTTCAGACAGCTTTTGGCTTATCAAAACAATAGATAAAAAGGTAAATGTCAAAGGCTCACAATACCTTGATATGGTCTTATGCAACAAGCAAGGTGAAATCAATGCCAAGCTTTGGGACTACAGTGAGCTGATTCACGGCGAGTACATCCCGGGCGACCTTGTTAAAATTCGTGGCAGTATAACACAATTTAACGGCAACGACCAATTGAGAGTGGACAAAATAAGAAAAGCAAACGAAAACGACGGCGTTGACATCTCGGACTATGTTCCTTCGGCAGAATATTCGGGCGAGATGATGCTCGGTCAAATTATGAACTATATCGCAGCAGTTAAAGATGAGGAGCTTCAAAAGCTTACATATTCACTCGTTAAGGACAGAGAAAAACAGCTTCTTTTTTGGCCTGCAGCGTTCAAGCTTCACCACGCAATAAGAGGCGGTCTTTTATACCACACGCTTTCCATTATCAAAATGGCTGAGGGTGTTTGCAAAATCTATCCGAGTATTGACAAGGACCTGCTCATTTGCGGCATAATCGTACACGATCTTTGCAAGATTGATGAATTTAATATCAGCTCTTCGGGTCTTGTTACCAGCTATTCCGTAAAGGGCGAGCTTCTCGGACACCTTGTTATGGGAGCTATGAAAATAGGCGAAAAAGCAAAGGAGCTTTCCGTAAGCGAGGAAAAGGCTACTCTTTTACAGCACATGGTAATCTCCCACCACGGCGAGCCTGAATTCGGTGCCGCAGTAAGACCGATGTTTCTTGAAGCTGAAATCTTAAGCCAGCTTGACAAGCTCGATGCAACCATTTACGAGATAACAACTGCTGTTGGCGAAACGGCAGAGGGCGAATTTTCAGCAAGACAATGGGCGCTTGACAACAGAAAGCTTTACAATCACGGAAGAAAGCCGTCTGAGCCAAAGGCTAATCTGGATACTTAAGCAGGAAGTAGTAAGGGCTTTAACAGTTAGGGGTTGAAATCTTTATCAACCTAACAGAATAATATCGCCCCTGAAAGGTTATTTGCCTATGAAGCTTAGGGGACTGCCCACTAAGCACAGACCAAAAAGCAAAACAAAAGCAGATGTGTTTCAGCTTAATTTTTT
>CAZNQI010000170.1:0-3758 GCA_964575375.1 uncultured Faecalibacterium sp. | reverse complement strand
AGTAGGTACGTTGTATGTAATGGATTCCATGTGTACCTTGCCGATACGGCCTGCGCCGATAATACCAATGTTTAATTGTTTCATTGAGTTTTCCTCCGTTGATTAAAATTATGTTTTTTTAAGCATTAAAAATACTCAAGCAATTTGAATTATATCACAACAATTTTCCATATTCAAGAAAATATCGCAATATTTTATATTATTTTGTAAATATTTATACAAGCGGTATTATGTAGAAAGCAAATTCAAGCTCTTTCTTAAAATCAATTCTATATTTTTGCAAGGTATCAGGTCCGCAACTGTTTGAACCTGTTCCGCGCATAAAACCATCAATATTAAGGCTTGTAATTTTATCGTGCTTTAAGTCTTCAATATGTTTAGCTTTTCTCAATGTTTTTGAACTGTAGTGATGAACACTAAATGAGAAATAGTTTTTCTTATTAAAGAACATAAGACCTTTTCCATTACCGTCTGTTAAACTTAAATAACGAACATTACCGTGATTTCCGTTTTCCTGAGGTCTGATATACGGTTCACTCATATCGGAAACAGTTGATTCGTATATTCCGACTGTGCTTTGCTCGCAAAAATCGGGCAAATTTTCAAGTTCACCAAGCCCGTAATACTTAACATTCTCAAGTTTTTCATTGAGATTTATATTAAGTCCGTAACGGGGTATATCGTATTTTTTAAATGTAAATTTCTTATATTTTACAGAACTTTTTACACTCATAATACCACTTGGGTAAATTTTGTATTTGATTTCACTTTCAAAAATCGGTTTACCGGAACTGCAAAGTACACCGTTTGTTTTTATCTTAACATAACCCTTTTCATCGTTTTGTTCGTATGTTACCATATTGTTGGTATACTGCAAATTATCCAAGCCTAACTTTTTCCAACCTGAAACAATATTTCTGTCGTTATCAAGATAAGCTCTATAAAGATTATGTTCAAACCCACTGTCTTCCGAAAGCATCTCTTGTCCGTTGATTACATAGCTTGCGAGTTTTCCGGTAGTCAAACTAAACACAGCACTGCCACCGTTGAAATCAACTAAAAGTCTATCTTTCTTTTTTGTAAATGTAGCACTTTGTTTTTCAATATACAGTGGTTCCTTTACAACCTCATTTAAAGCAATTTGCTCTTTTGCAACAACGACTCCGTCTTTACTGTAGATAAAATTAATATGCATATCATCATCTTTTGAAACGGATATATGCTCAATCTTAATATCTTTTTTACTCATCGGTGCTATGTTAAGCTCTACAGTACCCTGCTCAACAATCTCACCGTTTTTCAGTATTTCAAACGAAACTTCGTATTCGTCGGCATTCGTGAAAGAAGTTGTATTGAAGAATCTATAAATATTATCAGAAATTTTTTCACACCTAATTGGTCTGTAGACTATTTTCATCTCATACGCACCGGTGTGAGGTTTCCTGTCAGGGTACATAAGACCGTCAACGCAGAAATTACCGTCATGATACTTTTCACCGTGGTCGCCACCGTAAGTATATTGATACTTTGCTGCATCATCTTTAACGCTATGATCTGCCCATTCCCAAATGCAACCACCACAGAGTTGATCGTATTTATAGATAAGCTGCCAATAATCTTCAAGCGAACCTGGTCCAACGCCCATTGCATGACAATATTCACAAAGGAAATACGGCTTACCTTTATATCTCGGCAACAGCTTGTGTTCACCGATTTTCTTAAGTGCTGCCGGAAATTGGTACATTTCAGAGATTACATCGTACGAACCTCTTTTTGTTCTGATAACTGCTTCGTAATGAACAGGTATATCGCTGACTTTTTTCAATTCTTCAACGCAAACATCCTGGTTCTTCCAACCACCTGATTCATTGCCTAAGCTCCACATTGTAATAGAAACATGGTTTTTATCTCTTTGATACATCGACATTACTCTGTCAAGAAATCTCGGTAACCACTTTTCGTCATTACTTATAATATTTGGCTTCAAGGTTGGCTTTAAGTCTAAATCGAACTGTGTTCCGTGAGTTTCGATATCAGCTTCATCAATTACATAAAGACCGTATTCATCGCATAAATCAAGAAAAATCGGATCCGGCGGATAGTGTGAAGTGCGGACGGCATTTACATTAAACTGCTTCATAAGAATAACATCCTCAAGCAGATCATCAGCACTCATTACATAGCCCGTTTTTTCGTGTGTATCATGATGATTAACGCCCTTAAACTTAATCGGCATATCATTAAAAGTAAACAACTCACCTTTAATTTTTATATCTTTAAAGCCAATTTTGCTTCTTATGGTTTGAATATCACCATTCTCGCCTTTATATGTTATAAACAAAGTATAGAGATATGGTTTTTCGGCGCTCCATTGCTTAACATCGTCTAACTTACCGAAATCAATAACAGTGTTTTTTGTCGCAGGAACTTCAAGGCTTGAAACAATTGAATTATCAAACATTAATTCAGCGTAAACAGTTTCGTTTTGAAAATTAGTGCCTTTTAATGAGACATTAACAGTCAAGCCGTATTTGTCAAGGCTTTTCGCTGTTTTTACATGAAAATCGTATATGTATTGTTCGGGGTTTTCACAAATATAAACATCTCTAAAAATACCGTTTTCCCTAAACATATCCTGGCATTCAAGATAAGTTCCGTTGCACCATTTGGAAACTATAACAAGAAGCTCATTTTCACCTTGTTTTACGTAATCTTTAAGGGCGAATTCTGCACTGTTATGACTTCCTTCGCTATAGCCGACATATTGACCGTTAACATAAAGAGTCAAGCTCGAACAAACTCCGAGGAAGGTTATGATTGGATTCACAGCCTTATCCGAAATATTAAATTTTTTTACATATACGCCACAAGACATATCGTTAGGAACGTTAGGAAGATCCATTGGAAATTCATATCTTGTATTTATATAGCACGGTTCTTCATAAGAAGTTCTCTGCCATGTTGACGGAACAGAAATCTTATCAAATGTTACACTGTCCGTATCAATACTGTTCGGTAGTCTTGATATTTTTTTGTAATACTTAAAACACCATTCACCTGAAAGCACATTGACCATATCTGAACCGTATCTTTCATCAAGAGAACTTTTTCCCGCCAAAAGCTTTTTATCCAGATACGGAATAAAATAACTTCTCGCAGGTAGTTTGTTTTGAGAAAAGCATTCAAAATTGTTGATGTGAAGCTTTTTAATTTGGTATTTCATATCTTTCCTCCTGAAGTTTGAAGCTTATTATTGGTATTATACCATATAGAATTTGTTATTTCAACTAAACAAAGAGAGTTTTTGACTCATTATTGCTATAAAAAACATCAGGCTGAAAAATCTTCAACCTGATGTTAAACACTTTTAACCAAGTATCGGTGTATCAACAAACTCAACAAGAGCTTCACCTTTAATTCCATCCGATTCAAACACAACGATTTCGTTCCTACCGCATTTCAGAAGTGAAGCCGGGAGATATAAGGTTTTTTGAGGTCCTATTTCCCAATATCTTCCAATATTATATCCATTTACAGTTACAAAACCTTTTGTAAAATTATCGAGTTTCAAAAATGTATCGTTGGTTTGTGAAATATCAAAATAACCTCTGTAGAAAACTGATTTCTCTTCAGGTGCACTATCGGAATAAACAAGCTTTTGAAGATTATTCATAGGTAAAGTATAAACATCCCAATTGAAATGTATTTTATCACCGAGTAAGCAACGACCTGCGATACCTTTTTTTCTCATCATCTTG
>CAZNQI010000169.1:0-3763 GCA_964575375.1 uncultured Faecalibacterium sp. | reverse complement strand
ATGATTATTTTGGGTATCGATCCCGGATATGCAATTGTTGGTTTTGGAGTTATTGAATATTGCAATAATCATTTTCGTGTTATAGATTACGGAGCAGTGTTAACCGATGCGGGAACTCCCTTTAATATCAGACTTGAGAAGATCTACGACAGCCTCAATGATATAATGAATAAATATAAAATTGATGCTATGGCAGTTGAAAAGCTGTTTTATAACAATAACGCTAAAACAGTTATCGATGTATCGCAGGCAAGGGGAGTAATTATGCTTGCTGCACAGAAAAATCATATTAAGATTTTTGAGTACACACCCTTACAGGTTAAACAAAGTGTTGTAGGCTACGGCAGAGCTGAAAAAAAGCAGGTTCAGGAAATGACGAGAAGAATTTTAGCATTGGAAAAGATCCCGAAGCCTGATGATACTGCCGACGCGTTAGCTATGGCGATTTGCCACGCACATGTTGGCGGCAGTTCAATGAATTTTGAAAATATGAGGATAAGAAAGGGGATATAACCTTGCTTTACAGCTTAAACGGAAAAGTGATTAAAACAGGCTTGTCGTTTGTTGTAGTCGAATGTGGAGGCGTTGGCTTTTACTGTAACGCTTCGGAAAATACATTACAGGACTTAGCAGGCGAAAAAAATGTTACTATTTTCACATACCTTAATGTTCGTGAGGATGCTATGGACTTGTTCGGCTTTTCAACCGAGAGTGAGCTTGATTGGTTTAAGATGCTCATTTCTGTAAACGGTGTCGGACCAAAAGCTGCACTTGCAATTTTATCCCAATTGACAGTTGAAAAACTTGCTTTGAGCATTTCTGCAGGTGATGTTAAAGCAATAACAAAAGCACAAGGCATTGGCCCTAAAATAGCGCAAAGAATTATACTCGACCTTAAAGATAAGGTTGGTTCAATTTCCGCCGGTGGCTCAGGAGATGATCTTACGAGAGTTTCAAGCGTTAACGATATGCCAAACACAAGTGAAGCGATTGCAGCACTTACAATGCTTGGATATTCAACATCAGAGGCGGCACTTGTTATCAGTAAGATTGACCCGTCATTGTCTGTTGAAAACATTATTAAACAGGCACTTAAATTATTATCTAATCAGTAAATACAGGTGATTTAATGGAATACGAAGAGAGAATAGTTGCACCCGATCTGACATCTTTTGATTCGGATTTAGAGACTTCTTTAAGACCGAAATCATTAGATGATTATATCGGACAGGAAAAAGCAAAGGAAAATTTAGAAATATATATAAAAGCTGCTAAAAACAGAGGTGAAAGCCTTGATCACGTTTTGCTTTATGGCCCTCCGGGTCTCGGTAAAACGACCCTTGCAGGTATTATTGCAAACGAGATGAATGTGAACTTTAGAGTTACATCGGGTCCTGCTATAGAAAAGCAAGGCGACCTTGCAGCGCTCTTAACTAACCTAAATGAAGGTGATGTGCTTTTTATTGATGAAATACATCGTCTTAATAGAAGTGTTGAAGAGGTTTTGTATCCTGCCATGGAAGACAATGCACTTGACATTATAATCGGTAAAGGTCCGTCGGCAAGGTCAATAAGACTTGATTTGCCGAAGTTCACTTTAGTAGGTGCTACAACCAGAGCAGGTCAGCTTTCAGCGCCGCTCAGAGACCGCTTTGGTGTTATTTTGAGACTTGAGCTTTATACTCCCGAAGAACTTGCAAAGATTGTTACAAGAAGTGCAGGAATACTTGGTATTGATATTGAAAAGTATGGCGCTTTGGAAATTGCAAGCCGTTCAAGGGGTACACCGAGAATAGCAAACCGACTTCTCAAAAGAGCAAGAGATTTCGCTGAAATTATCGGTAACGGTATCATTGACGAGGAAAGTGCAGCTTTAGCTCTTCAAAAGATGGAAATTGACTCTTTGGGTCTTGATTCTATAGACAGACTTCTTTTAACGACAATGATTAAAAGCTATGGTGGCGGACCTGTAGGTCTTGAAACAATTGCTGCGGCAATCGGAGAAGAGGCTGTTACTATTGAAGATGTGTATGAGCCTTATCTTATGCAGATCGGCTTTTTGGGCAGAACTCCGAGAGGTAGAATTGTTACTGCAGCAGGTTATAAGCATTTAGGATTTGAAATGCCGGGTGCTACATAATTATCTAATAAACGGATAGGAAATATTGTTATGAGATATACAAAAGATTGGAAAGATTATGAGCTTATTGACTGCTCCTCGGGTGAAAGACTCGAAAGATGGGGCGATATAATTTTAGTACGTCCCGACCCACAGGTTATTTGGAAAACACCGAAAACAAATCCCTTGTGGAAAAAAGCTAACGCGTATTACCATCGCTCAAAAAGTGGAGGTGGAGCGTGGGATGTTAAAAGCAAAATGCCACCGTTTTGGAGCATTAACTACAAAGATTTAACCTTTAACATTAAGACGATGGGCTTTAAGCACACAGGACTTTTTCCAGAGCAAGCGGTTAACTGGGATTACACAAGACAGATTATAAAAAAAGCTAGCAGAGAGGTTAAGGTTCTCAATCTTTTTGCATATACAGGTGGAGCAACCATCGCTTCTCTTAGTGAGAATGCTCACGTTGTACACGTTGATGCTTCAAAGGGTATGGTTGCTTGGGCGAAAGAGAACGCTGTATCCTCGAATCTTTCGGATAAAAGTGTAAGATGGATAGTTGATGACTGCATTAAGTTTGTTCAAAGAGAAATCAGAAGAGGAAATAAGTATGATATAATTATTATGGACCCACCGTCATACGGCAGAGGTCCCGGCGGCGAAGTATGGAAGCTTGAAGAAGAGGTGTATAATTTTGTTGAGCTTTGCAGTGAGCTTTTATATGAAGATTCTCTAATGATGCTTATAAATTCATATACAACAGGTCTCTCGTCTTCTGTTATGGAATACATTTTGGGCAGTGTTGTTAAGAAAAAGTTTGGCGGTAAGGTTTCGTCTTCCGAAATAGGACTACCTGTTACCGAAAGTAAAATGATACTTCCCTGCGGAGCTTCTGCTATTTGGGAAAAATAATGATTGGGGCTTACTATGAGTAGTTATATTGAGTTTGATGATGTAACCTTCGCTTATATTGATGATTTGGAAGAGAGTGCAAATGCCGAAAATGTTGTTGAGCATTTGAATTTAAAAATTAAAAAGGGCGATTTTGTTGCTGTTTTAGGCCATAACGGATGTGGTAAATCAACAGTTGCAAAGCTTTGCAATGCTATTAATCTTCCTCAAAACGGAAAGGTTTATGTTGACGGCATTGATACGGCAGATGAGAGCAGAATTAATGAAATCCGTCAAAAGGTTGGAATGGTTTTTCAAAATCCTGACAATCAAATCGTCGCAACTATTGTTGAAGATGATGTTGCTTTCGGCCCTGAAAATTTAGGTATAGCTCCTTTGGAAATCAGACGAAGAGTTGACGATGCTTTAAAAAGTGTCGGTATGTATGAATTTAGGTTGTTTGAACCTCATAAGCTTTCGGGAGGACAAAAGCAAAGAGTTGCAATTGCAGGTATAATTGCTATGCAACCGGAATGTATCGTTCTTGATGAACCGACTGCTATGCTTGATCCGAGAGGAAGAAACGAAGTTATGAAAACTGTTAAAATGCTCAATGAAGAATTCGGTATTACAGTTATTTTCATAACACACTATATGGACGAAGCTGTTAAGGCCAACAGAGTAATTGTTATGGACGAGGGTAAGATTATACTTGATGGAAAGCCAAAAGAAGTCTTTACTAAAATTGAT
>CAZNQI010000168.1:0-3847 GCA_964575375.1 uncultured Faecalibacterium sp. | reverse complement strand
AATTCACTTTTAACAGAAAGTGGCACTGATTTCCTTAAGTTAATGACATTGCTCACTGAGGAAGGTGTCAGCCGTATGGCTGACGGAAGGAGTAAAGCTCAAAATGAGCGATACGTAGCTTGCTTCGACGAGACAGAGGGGTAATACTCCCTCAAAGATGGAGCCATTAAAAGCCTTCCTCACTGAGGAAGGTGTCAGCCGTATGGCTGACGGAAGGAGTAAAGCTCAAAAATGAGCAATATGAAGCTTGCTTTGACGAGGCAGAGGGGTAAATTTGCCCCTGAAAACAGCGACTGCGTTAGCAGCGGTGGTGCCCTGTGGCCGCCCGATTTTTTAGATAACAGATAATAAATAGATAATAATTGAAATGGGGACGGTGCATATTCAAGCCCGTCCCCTAAGCTATTAAATTTTATTATCCCATCTTAAATATAACCATAATAGTCATAATAATAGCCGGTATGACAACCACCTCTGTTACAAAACAATAAAGATATGTTCTTAAAAATCTGTTACTTTTAATATTGTAATAGAGTTTTTTGCCTTTTGCCGAATAAACATCGTGTCCGGCTCTCCTTTGGCAAACGGGACATACTGTAGCTGTAGCCGGAATCGGCATTTTACAGGCGTTACACAGCAAAAGAGCTTCACTTTTACTGACACAATTTTTGGTGCTTCTGAAAGCAATATATGCCGGTAAGCCGAACATAACTAAAACTCCGAGCCAAACAAGTTTTTTCTCCTGTGGCATCAGATATTTCTAAAGTTATAAATTCAAACATAATAACACCCCTTAAAAATATGTAAGTCTTACGCTATAACGCCCTCGTTAAGACCTGCGATATTTACAGAGGATGCGCCTGTGTAATAGCTTGACATTATCTGACCGTTGTTAGTGCCTGCAATTGCACCCGGTCGGTCATGTGTATAGCTACCCGTAGAAGTTATTGTTCCACTTGTTTCGCAATTATTTATTACACCTGAATTATTACCTGCTATGCCACCGCAATTAGAAATCCATGTGTAAGTAGCGTTAGCTGAAAGATTTGCTTTTGAACTACAATAAATAATTTTTCCGTTAGAATTATTACTACCAACAATTCCACCTATTTCTATCTCACCGTTAGAAACAGTTGCAGATACATTGCCTGATGATATACAATTCGATACAGTTCCATAGTTTTTATTTGCAATTATTCCCAAGATAGCTTTAGTGCGGTTCAATGTAACTGTTACTACGCCGTTAACATCACAATCCTGCACCTTACCATAATTGCTTTTAACAAGGAGTGCAGAATCCTTTCCTACCACACTGCAATTACTCATCTTCACATTCTTTATTGTTCCCTTTTCACCTACTGTATCAAATAGAGCAGCTGTACCTGAAATGTTCTTTATGGTCTTTCCCGCTCCGTCATAAGTGCCGGTGAACGGTTGGTCTTCCGAGAAGAAACCGCCGACTGCCGTATAATTAAAATCAAGGTCTTTCGACTGTTTGAAATATGCTGTAGGATATTTTACAATCTTTTTTAGCTGGCTTGTCGATGCAACTATGAACGGATTTGCTTTGGTGCCGTTACCGTCTGCAAAATCATTCTTTGCCTTAAAGGAAAGATATGCCGAGTAGCTTTTCTTACTGCCTGCTTTAACAAGCACTCTGTAGCTGCCGCTGCCTACATATTCACCGTCTGAATTTTTGCCGTTCCAGGTAAATGAATAGTATTCGCCTTTAGTAAGCTTTGTGAATGTCTTTTTGTATACTGTGTCGCCCGAAGAATTTTTAATGTATACATAAACCTTTGCACAATCGTAGCTCTTTAGCTTGAATTTTACTATTGCACTGCTTTCACCCTTGATGAAATAGCCTCCGCCGTTTGTCTTAAAGCTTACTGTTGCCGACGAGCTTCTGTCCTTAACCGTTACTTTGCATTTAAGTGTCTTTGAGCCTACCTTTGCGTAGATATAGCAAGTGCCGAGACCCACACCTGTTACAACGCCTTTTGATGAAACCTTTGCAACCTTCGTGTCGCTCGAGGACCATTTTACGGTTTTTTCGGTGTTGAGTACCTTGATAGTTCCCGTACCCTTATAATAAACCGTTGCAGAGCTTTTGTTAAGTCTTACAGAGCTTGCCTTTGTCTTTGTCATATCCCATTCGCAAACATAGCCTTGAACGTTAAGATCCTCGTTGTTTTGGTCGTTCCATATATCGTTTTCTACTTGCAAATAATGCTCTTCTTTTTGATAGTTATCAGGCTGTCCGCTGCCCCAATCATTATACTTAAACGTTTCGCCTGTTACCCATTTCCATGTGCCCTCCTCGCTTGAATCGGACGCACCGAGCCAACAATTCTTAATGCCCTTTTTGTCAATAAGCGATGCAACAAAGTTGTTTTCTTTTGCAGAGGTTATTGTTGCAAGATGTCCGCCTCTGTTTTCGCAATACTGCTTTGCTTTCGTCCACGATACGCTTGACTTAAAAACGTAGTATGTATGACCGTTATATTCCTTTGCTCCCGACGGTACTGCTGATGCCGCCGACGCCGAAAATAACGTCATTGGTACTACTGACATTACAATCAATATTGCCATTAGTGCTGATGTTAGTTTTTTCATTTTAAAACTCCTCCAAACGAATATTTTATAACCGTATGGTTATATTTAAATATATTATATCACCGAGAGTGTAAAATGTCAATATAATCAAACGGTTATACATATATCGTTCGGGTGGTGAACTAAATGGGATATTACAAACGCATACGCGATTTACGAGAGGATAACGATATGACACAGCAGCAGGTTGCCGAATATTTGAAAATGAAACAGCCCCAATATAACCGATACGAAAAAGGCTACCGTGATATACCGTCTGACATCTTAATATCCCTTGCAGATTTATACAACACCACCACCGATTATATTTTAGAAAGAACCGATAATCAAAGCCCAATAAAATAATTCACATCACCGATCGCCCTCGGTGATGTTTTTGTTTTAACAGCCCGAAAACACCTCATCAATATTTATTGTTTCAAAAAAACAGCACTACCCGAAAGCAGTGCCGACTTATCATATATGGTCTTGTGCCATTATCCATAAGCAATTAACTTTTGTGAGAATAGTACAAGAACGACTTTTCTTTACCCCGAAGCCGTACAACGGTACTGCGAGCGGGTAAAAAAAGGTGTAATATATAAAAATCGGCACCGAAAAATCGGTGCCGATTATTACATATGGTCTTGTGCCATTATCCATAAGCAATTAACTTTTGTGAGAATAGTGCAAGAATGGCTTTTCTTTACCCCGAAGCCGTACAACGGTACTGCGAGCGGGTAAAAAAAGTCATAGTATATAAAAAGGCACTGACCTTAGTCAATGCCTTTATTATATACGTTCTTGCGCTGTTATCGCAAAAGTTAAAATTATGCAAGCTCTGCGAAGTACTTAATTGTACGTACCATCTGGCTTGTGTATGAGTTTTCATTGTCGTACCAAGCAACAACTTGAACTTGATAGAGACCGTCTTCGATCTTTGTTACCATTGTTTGAGTAGCATCGAAGAGTGAGCCGTATCTGATACCAACGATATCTGATGATACGAGGGGTTCTTCTGTGTAGCCGTAGCTTTCGTTTGAAGCAGCCTTCATAGCAGCGTTGATGCCGTCAACTGTTACGTCGTCGCCCTTAACAACTGCAACAAGGATTGTTGTTGAGCCTGTTGGTGTAGGAACTCTTTGTGCAGAACCGATAAGCTTGCCGTTGAGTTCAGGAATAACAAGACCGATAGCCTTAGCAGCACCTGTTGAGTTAGGAACGATGTTAGCAGCAGCTGCACGAGCTCTTC
>CAZNQI010000167.1:0-3864 GCA_964575375.1 uncultured Faecalibacterium sp. | reverse complement strand
CCGAAAAGAAAAGGGCGTTTTTTCAGTTGCTTGCTTTCTCTATGTAGCTTTTTATTGCCTGAAAGCTCTCTTCGGATAAAATATGCTCAATTTTGCAGGCGTCCTCCGCTGCTGTTTCGGGTGAAACACCAAGAAGGATGAAGCATTTTGTGAGAAGAGTATGTCTCTTGTAAACACTTTCGGCAATTTTTTTGCCGGGAGGCAACAGAATAATGCTACCGTCGCCGAGTACATCAATATAGCCGTTCTCGCGAAGATTTTTCATAGCGATGCTGACACTGGGTTTGGAATAGGAAAGCTCGTTTGCTATATCTATTGAGCGTACGGAGCCGTTTCTGTTTTGCAACATAAGTATGGTTTCAAGATAGTTTTCTGCTGATTCTTGTATCTTCATATTTTAGTACCTCTGAAATATATTAAGTATATTTTATCATAAAATTTGCTTTCAATCAAGTGTCAGGTTGTTTTACTTTTTTTATTCCACAACATTGTTTAGCCAAATGCCCTTCTTGAGGAAAATGTAGCCTAAAATACATTTGATTATATCGGCACTGCACACACAAATGTACATTGCAATAACACCAACGCTTGTGAAACGACTGAGACAAAAAGCCAACGGTACGGAAACAAGCCAAACAAAGCCGCTGTCAAAAAGAAATGTTATAACTGTTTTTCCTCCTGAACGCAAGGCAAAATAGCAAGCGTTTAGAAAAGCGTGAACAGGCACAAAGCAAGCTACAACAATTATAAGAGATGTTGCGAGAGCTCTTACAGCTTCCTCGGTGTTGTAAATTTTAGGAAAATAAGGGGCGGCAAAAACCATAGTTCCGCCGATAAGCGCCGAAAGAAGGGTTGCACAAAAAAGAAGTCTTGTGCTTGCGAATTTAGCTTCATCCTTTTTGTTAGCGCCGAGCATCTGACTTAAGATTATACCGATGGCACTGCCGAAGGAAATGAACGAAACGTTGAAAACGTTGCTTATTGTTGAGGTGATGTTAAGAGATGCAATAACCGTAAGACCTCTGTAGGAGTAGCATTGATTTAAAGCCGCCATACCTGCAGACCAAAGAGTTTCGTTTATTATTAAAGGCATTGCAATAATCGTAAATTTTTTGAGCTGTTCTTTTGAAAGATAAAGCTTTCTGTAAAGCGATTTTATGAAAGGATATTTTGTTTCGTGAGTGTGAGACCAAACAACCAAAATCGCAAGCTCGACAAAACGGGAAAGCACCGTAGCAATTGCGGCACCGTTTACACCTAATTTCGGGAAACCGAATTTGCCGAAGATCAAAAGATAGTTGAAAATAAGGTTTACAAAAACGGCAGAGACGGTTGATATCATAGGAACAATTCTGTCGCTTGTTTCTTTAAGCGTTCCTGCATAAGCGTTTGAAAGAGCAAAGGGGAGTGTACCTATAAGCATTATACCGAGATATTCCTTTGCGTAAGCTGAAATAAGCAGCATATCCTCCTCGTTGCCTTGCCCCTGCAGATAAAGAGAGATAAGAAAATCGCCTGAGGTTAGGAAGATTACAATGCCCAAAATACTGACAACAACTGCGGAAATGAGCTTATACTGAAAAGAAGCCGTAATGCCGTTCTTGTCGCTTTTTCCATAGTATTGTGCTGTGAAAATACCTGCACCCGACATAACGCCGAAGATACAGAGGTTAAACACCATAAAAAGCTGATTTACAATTGAAACGCCGGACATTTCTAATGTGCCGACCCTACCAACCATTATGTTGTCCAGCATACTTACAAAGTTGGTTATGGCTGATTGCACCATTATCGGCAGTGCAATTCGTATCATTCTTTTGTAGTACGGGATACCTTCTTTTATGTATGTCAGCATAGCTTTTCCTTTCAAATTGTTTTTTAGTCAAAAAAGTTCGGCAATACTTAAGTACTACCGAACAATAAAAGCTTTAAGCGAAGAGCTTACCTTCACTTAATGGTTCAAGAAGGAAGTTGAGCAATTTACTGAAGAAATCCCTTACCATAGAAAGTATGTTGTCGAAAGCGTTGAGCAGGTTTCGACCTGTAACACTAACGGTTTCGACATCTTCTCTTATTTGGGGAATTTCATCGCCGAAGTTTTCCTGACCGATACTTACTATTATATCGGTAATGTCAGCTTTTGTGGTTGTTACTATTACAGCGTCGTTGTCTGCAACCACGGTTATACTGTCAACGGGAATGTAGCCGAGTGTATTGTTGTATTGAATATAGACCATATCGCCCTTGTAGCCTATCATAACGGCAGTGTTTTCGTCTTTACTTCCCTTTGGCAAAATGCCTACACTGTTTCCGGCTTCATCCGTTATTTCGGTGTTTTGGCTTACATAAACGGTTTGTTCGTTGTCGAGCGTTACAAAATCGCCGTCAGAAGCGAAAACATTTAAAGAAAAAAGTGTGCATATTGCTAACACTGCAACAACAAGTGCAAATAATTTGTTTTTAAATATTTTCATTATAATTACCTCGTTTCCTTATAAAATAGATACAGGTAGATTATAGCAAAAATATTTTTAATATGCAACCTTTATAAATAATTTTATCCGAAAAAGCACACCGAGGTTTGTTCAGCGTACTTTTTCGGTATATAAACTGTATGAGGAGTTGTGCTTTTTTGGTTGCAACTCATATATCGGCTCTTCTTCGGACAAAATTTGCCACCGACAGCCCATACAGTAAAGGCATTGGCGCCCTCTTTTTAGTGTATGCAAAATTTTGCTCATTGACATATAGGTAGTTTTTGGGATATAATAAAAAAGCTTAAAAATTTTCAAAACAGCTCAAAAGAAAAAAGAAAATAAATTGCAAAGGAAAAAAATAAATGAAAATAACAGTTGGAATTATTTTTGCGGACACAATGGAATACGGACCTTTTCTTAAAACGGCGAAGAAACGAAACGCTGAGGAAAGGGTTAGGTACGGTAATGACAGTGTAGAATTCAAAATTCAGCAGAACGACAGAGAAATAAATGTAGTAGCGGTTAAATGCGGTATCGGAAAGACCAATGCGGCTTCGGCTGCAGCTTTCTTGATTGGAAGTGATAATGCGAAGATTATTCTCAATGCGGGACTTTCGGGTGCAGTTCAAAAGCTCAGACGAGAGGATATAGTGGCAGGTCAGTCGTATATTGAATGTGATTTTGACCTTACGGCTGTAGGTAATCCTTTGGGTGTTAAGGCAGACGGACAAAGATATCTTTATAAGGCGGATGAGAGACTTCTTAAGATATCTGATGCTGTATCGATAAAAAGAGCGAAGCTCGGTACGGGAGACCTTTTCTTGGCAGATAAAGCGAAGAAGAATTTATACAAGGACACCTTCGGCGTTGAAGCGTTTGATATGGAAACGGGCTCTATTGCTGCGGTTTGCGATAAGTGCAACATACCGTTTTTGTCTTTGAGAAAAATCAGCGACGATGCAGATGATGCTTCGCTTACAGATTACAGAGAAATGAACGAAAGACAGGAAATGTGTTTAAGTGAGCTTGTTATGAATTTACTTGACGGCATTTTGCAGGAAGAAAGCTTTTTTGATTAACTTTATCAGGTCGCAGGCAGGTTGCTTGCGACTTGCTTTTTTAGTAGTCGCTTAAAGGCAGTTTGTGCAGGAACGGGCGCGAGCAGCGCAGCGTTTTTTTCACCGAAAAAAACGAGGGGGCGAAGCCCCCGCTGCTCGCGCAGTGGGGGCGCCGAACCGCCGAGGCGATGTTCCATCGCCTCGCTTCGCCTTTTGGCGAAACCTTGCAAGCGTTCGCTTGCAAGGGCGGTTCGGCGCCGTTGGGGCTGCCCGGTAAGATGCAGAAGGCGTATGTTTATACTCCGAGAGGGCGAAAAAGCGTCTAAAAA
>CAZNQI010000166.1:0-3872 GCA_964575375.1 uncultured Faecalibacterium sp. | reverse complement strand
TATCTCTCATTTATTTTTTGATTTTCCAGTCTCACATCATTGACAAATGCACAAAATTGTTATTGAACACAAGTTCTTATTAATATTATAAAATAAGAGACCAAAATTCAAAGAAAAGCCGGCTTTTTTGACAGGTTAATAGGTCGCCACAGGTCAGTAATTAAAATATCCGAAACTACATTGATTGACGATAAAAACGAAGAAAACGACGATTAGTCGCCGTTTTCAATGTCTTTTTTAATAAGACCGATGATATAAGAGTTTACGCTCAAGCCTTTCTTTTCGGCTTGTTCGGTGATTATCTCTTTTTCACCTTTTTTAACTCTTAAAAGTATTGTTTCATAAGCCTTTTTTTGGTATTTTGCTGTTGCTCTTTTTTGAGCTTCGTTATATGCCATTCTATCTATCACCTCATATAAAATTTTATCAATTTTATATGGTGAAATCAATATACAAAATACACATATATTGATATCAATATTTGTGTGGTTTGCATATTGATATAGTGATATCACTATGATATAATATATATGTCAGGTGGTGAGGGGAGACCCCACCAAGAAAGGAAGTGAGGAAATGGAAAAAATGCCAAACCAGACAGAAGCATTGGTAGACTCGGTGAAAGAAAGTACATATAGAGAAGTACTTGTGAAATACCAAGAAATATTGCTTTCAAATGAGTTTGCCGAGAAAAACACATTGTTTTTAGATTGGCTTACAAAGCAAGCTAAAGTATAAAAAAATAGAAGTAGTGTAAGCGGCAAACTTTCTACTACTTCTACAACCTATGTGATACAGTACAGGTTGAAACCTGACCTCTCACTTGTATTGTATCGCATATTAAGCTAAAAGTCAAGTAAATTTAAAGAAGAAAGTTAGAAAGTGTCAAGGGCGCCGCAAGGCGTTCATCTCGACCCTTGACGCTTTCGGTCTCCCACGCCCACGCTAAAAAGCAAGGGGGCAGTCTCGTCTGCCCCCTCTGCCTTAGCGGTGAGCGAAAAAACCTAAAATGGCGTTAGCCATTCCATTTAAGAAACGCCCGGCTGACGTGTTTGGCATTTGGTTGGTACTACGACACCAACCAAATGTGGTCGTTGGTCATTGGTCAATAAAAAAACAAAAAAGAAAGGTTGAATATATTATGGCAAAAACAAAAGATAACAGATTTAGAAATTTTATGACGGAAGTATATGTTGAGTCAGCTCCTGAAGATTGGCTTAAAAAGGTTTCGGACCTGCATACACCGGGGTTTATATCACCTATACACGATAAAGATGTATATGAAGAAGACGCTTTAGACGGTAGTTATAAAAAGGGCGATACAAAGAAACCACATTACCACTTGATGTTTATGTTTGAGGGTAAGAAAAGTATTGAAATGGTTTCGGAGTTGTTTAAGTATTTCGGTGGGGTAGGGTGTTTCAAGGTTAACAGCATTCGTGCTTATGCTCGTTATCTTTGCCATTTGGATAACCCTGAGAAAGTTCTATATGATATTGCAGATGTTACCAGCTTCGGTGGTGCCGATTACTTGGCAGTTATTGATTTACCCGAAGAAAAGTACAAGCATATATCCGAGATGATGTTTTTCTGTGTTGAACATGAAGTTTATTCTTTTGCTGAGCTTTCAATGTATGCTATGGTACATCGTCAAGATTGGTTTAGAATTCTCGTTGATAAGAATACACACTTCATTAAAGAGTTTTTAAAAGGTCGACAATGGGAAGTAACAGATTGTAGATATAAAAAGCGTATTGATGACTTCGGCAATCCTATGTTTGTTGAAGTTGACCCTCAAACAGGTGAAGTAATTGATGAGTGCTAAAAAATACTACGAAGATAACTATTTGATATTCAATAAACTATGCTCAATATATTTTTATGAAGAAGTTAGGCTTCTTGAGCGCGTCGATGAGCTGCGTTGGATGATATATCACGATAGGTTTAATGATGAAATGTTACTTGAATACATAAGGGCAGTAGCAGTGTACAAACATTACAAAGAACATATGCCGGAAGTGCTTAAGTACATCTCACTTTTTATCAAAGGTATGGATTAAGAATATCAACTATACAAAATCTATATTTTCTATAGTTGAGGGGAGCGTATATTTGAATTTTTCTTTTTAACTTAGCTGTTTTATGTTTTATATTATAAAGACGTGCTTTCTTATTTTATGTAAAAGATAAAATCATAACGCAGATTAAACGTTTAACTTATATTCAATTATATATGCTAAGCATATATGAAAAAATTCTATTGTTTCAGTGCAAGCTAATCAGTATCAATAAATTAAACTAATTTAAACTTCTCGTTTATAAAAACATACAAAATTTGCTCCTGCTATATTCAATAGAAATTATTACAATGAACAACTCATCGTTTTATAAATTTCTATTAAACATAATCTATCTTTGTTTTGCTATCTATAAATTAATATTTGACTTTTTGGGAAAAATTTTGTATAGTTGATATAGATACAATTATTAACGGAGGCATTTATCTTGGCTAGATATTTAGACAGAAAACTTTTACCTGAATATGTAAATGTTTATATAAACAATTTAACTGTTCAAAAAAATCTTTCGGAATTAACCGTAAATGAATATATGTCTGATTTAAGATTGTTTTTTAGATATTTAGTAGCAATTGAACATGGGCTTAATTCACCAACGGAATTGCCTGATGATTTTGATTTGTCTTACCTTGACAGAGAATTTATGAGCAAAATCACTCTCAATGATGTTCACAATTTCTTAACATATTGCAGTAATGACAGAAACAACAGTGCAACAACAAGACTTAGAAAAGCTTCTGCTATACGCGGTTATTTTAAATTTATTGCCGACAAAATGAACTATATTGATATCAATCCGGTTATCCATCTTGAAGTCGCTTCTAAAAAGAAGAAATTACCCAAATATCTTACTTTAGAGCAAAGCAGAGCCTTATTAAACAGTGTTACCGGAACTAATAAAGAAAGAGATTATTGCATCCTAACATTATTCTTGAATTGTGGCTTGCGACTTTCTGAACTTGTTGCTTTAAATGTGCGAGATATCAACTTTGATGACGAATCAATGATTGTAACAGGTAAAGGTAACAAAGAAAGAATAGTATACCTGAATAAAGCCTGCATTTTGGCTATACGAAGCTATTTAGCTGTCAGACCAAACGATAAGGTTAAAGGTGATGACAAAAAAGCTCTTTTTATAAGCAGACTTAACAAAAGAATGGGTAAACAAGCTGTTCAATTAATGGTATATCATTATCTTGCTGAAATTGGTCTTGACGGACAGCATTATTCCGTACATAAGCTTCGCCACACAGCTGCAACGCTTATGTATCAGCACGGTGATGTAGATGTTCTTGTATTGAAAGATATGCTTGGGCACGAAAACTTATCTACAACTGAAATCTACACTCATTTGGAGAATAAACAACTTCGTAACGCAGCGAAAAACAACCCGTTAAGTATGGAAGGAAACGATTCAGCTGAAGACGAATAATGATGAAAATGACGCCAACATTATAAATTCAATTAAGCAAGAGATTAGTATTATTAAAGCGATTATAACGATTCTAAAGTCATACTTAGCAAGGTCGATTTTAGAATCGTTATTATTTTTTACCGACCTTTGTATTTGTAGACTTGTAATATAACAATTTTCAGTTAAAAGAATCATCGCAAAAATTAAAACAACTTTCGAAGGAAAAAATACTAAAAGACAATACTCGATTCCTTTTAAAGCGTATGTGCAATATATATATGTTGTAATTACGCCTAAACCCAATGATTTCATAAAAGTTAGCACAAAAACCATTATTGTACCTCTTGAGTTTGTACCGAAAACATACATTGCCAAAAAGT
>CAZNQI010000165.1:0-3894 GCA_964575375.1 uncultured Faecalibacterium sp. | reverse complement strand
ACCGACACCTGAATTACCTGTAAAAGCGGTAAGCTTGCCATGCAAAGACGCTTTGATTTTCTCAAGCTGAGACATATCCTCCTTTGAAAAAGTAAAAACCTTATACGGTGTTGAACGGTAAATATTTAAAAATTCTGTTTCATCTTGCAAATCCGTTTTTGTTATTACTATGATGGGTTCAATATTATTTTTTTCAGCAAGTACGATCATTTTATCAATAATCAATGCGTTAGGAAAAGGCTGCGCAACAGAGACAACAATAAGTAATTGGTCGATATTCGCAACTGGCGGACGCTTTAAACAGTTTTTTCTGCCCTTGATTTGATCAATTGTATTTTCCTTGTTCTCTCGGACGGTAATTATAACATTATCGCCGGCTAAAGGAATAATCCTTTCTTTTCTGAATTTCCCTTTGGCTTTGCATTCAAAAATACCCATAGAGGTTTCCACATAGTAGAAACCTCCTATCCCTTTTAAAATTACACCTTCTAACTGCATAAATTATTCTGCGCTTTCATTTACAGATGAAGCTTCCTGTGCTGAGGTGCTTTCCTGTGTAGCAACAGCTTCTGTTGTTGAAGGCGCGGTAGTTGTTGCTTCGGTTGTAGTTTGTGTAGTACTCTGTGTTGTGGATGCAGTAGTTGTTTGTGTAGTTGTTTGTGTTGTAGTAGTTGTTGTAGGTTCAGTTGTTTGTCTACGAGTTGTTGACTCTTTCGTAGTAGTGGTAGCTGTTGTGGTGGTTGTAGAAGCTTGTTGAGTAGTTGCTTTAGTGGTTGTTTCTTTTTTAGTTGTAGTTTCTTTCTTGGTAGTAGTTTCCTTTTTAGTAGTTGTTTCTTTTTCTGTTGTCTCTTCCTCAGTGGTCGATTCAGTGGTCGTAGTTACTTTACCTGTACTTACATAAACGGCGATACTTGTACCTTCGGGCACTTCTTCACCAATATGCTCATATCCGATTATTCGTCCTGCAGGCTCCGAGCTTGAACGGTATTCGGTTTTTTCTGTATCGAGAGTAAGTCCAACTTCCTCGAGAGCTGCTTTTGCTTGTGCGATTGTTAAACCAAGAAGATCTGGTACATCTACGGGACCGGTTTCTTCCTCGGATGAAACATAAAGAGTAACAGTTGAACCAACATTTGCAAGCTCACCTTTTACCGGAGATGTTCTAATAACTGTACCGGGCTCTTGTTCACTTGTTTCTTTTACAATTGCAACAACAAAGCCTTTACCTTTAAGTACAGTGCTTGCTGAAGAGAATTCATAGCCGTAAACATCCGGAACAGCTACTTGTGAATTTGCTCCTGAAATATATATGGTTATTACACTGCCCATTTCAATTTTACCGCTACTGGGAGTTTGATCAATAATTGTACCCGACTCTTCGGTGCTTTCTTCATCAACGATAGGGTTAAAATCAAAATTGGAATATTCGCTCTTGTTCATAACATCAGTATAAAAATTTAATCCAACAAGATTAGGAACATCAACTGAGTTTTTAGACGGTAAGAACATAACAGCCAACACTATACCGCAAATCAGTAAAGCAGCAAGAACACTGCCCAGAACAGCTATAGTTTTCACCTTGCTCTTTTCATCGATTTCTGTTTCGTAATCATTATCTTCCAAATCGTCAGTATTTTCAGATTCAGCGGAATACTCGGAGAAATTTTCGGAGCTTGTATCATCGTTTAAGTTTGCAATGCTTATATCAGCGTCTGTATTTGCCGATTCATATTTATATCCGAATACGCATGAGGGATTATTCTTAAAAGCAATAATATCATCAAGCATTTCTGTAGCTGACTGATATCTTGAAGCTTGGTTCTTTTGCATTGCACGAATAATAATTTCTTCCAAACCGATAGCAATATTCGGATTTATCTCTCTGGGATTTTTAGGGTCGTTTTGAAGCTGCATAAGAGCAACTGATACAGCATTATCGGATTGGAACGGAAGCGTTCCTGTGAGCATTTCATAAAGCATTACACCTGTTGAATAGATATCTGTTTTAGCGTCTGTAACGCTACCCTTCGCTTGCTCAGGGCTTATATAATGCACCGAACCGATTGCTCCGTCGGTCATGGTTCTGGTTTCATTTTGGCTAAAACGTGCAATACCGAAATCTGTAACCTTAATTGTACCGTCGGAAATAAGCATAATGTTCTGCGGTTTAATATCGCGATGCACAATTCCTTTTGTATGAGCGTGTTGTAAAGCACGAAGAATTTGAGTTGTGAAATAAATTGCTTCTCTGGTGTCAACGATTTTTTGCTGATTTATGTATTCTTTTAAAGTAATACCTTCAACGTATTCCATAACGATATATTGAATAATATCACCGAAGCTTACATCGTAGACCTTAACAATATTGGGGTGAGACAGCACTGCAATTGCTTTTGATTCGTTTCTGAATCTTCTTTTAAACTCTTCGTTTGTAAGGTACTCTTGCTTTAAAATTTTAATCGCAACTATCCTATGGTCGATATTATCAAAGGCTTTATATACAACAGCCATACCGCCCACTCCGATAATTTCCATTATTTCATATCTGCCGTCAAGACGCTTTCCAACATAATTTTCCATAAGTTTTCACCTTAACCTTTCATAACAACAACAGTAATGTTGTCATAGCCACCTTTAATATTGGCGGCATTTATGTATTTTTCGCACAGTGAATCAAAATCGCTTTCTCTGTATATGCTCAGCATTTCATCTGTGCTGACAAGCCCACTAAAACCATCTGTACATAAAAGCAAAGATTCATTTTCATCGAGATTAACAAAGCTGAAATCAATCTCAACAGTTTCATCAACTCCCAAAGCACGTGTAATTATGTTTTTGCGTGGGAAATTTTCAAATTCTTCTTGAGTAATTTGTCCGTTATCTAACATTTGCTGAGCTAAGGAATGATCCTTTGTTATTTGTGTAACAGAAGTATCGGTAAGCTTATAAACTCTGCTATCACCAACATGAGCTATACACGCTACATTGTTTTTTACAATTGCCGAAACAATGGTTGTGCCCATACCTTTAATATCTTCATTGCAATACGCTCTGTCGTGAATCAAAATATTCGCGGTTGTAACCGTTGATAAGAGAAGATTTTCAAAAGAAAAGGTAGACATATTCTTGTTGTAACACATTTGGATTTTTTTACCGATAAAATCTATAGCCATACTGCTGGCAAGTTGACCGCCGTGTACTCCACCCATACCGTCGCACACAATTGACCAAGCTGTACCATCATCAAAAGCACCGTATTGCATTCCATCTTCATTTTGGCTTCTGCATAATCCGACATCGGTTTTGCCTGTTATCAACATCCTATCATCTCCTTAATTATTGTTTTCACCCCGTCTGAGCTGTCCGCATGAAGCGTTTATATCGCTGCCGAGAGTTCTTCTCACTGTTACATTTATGCCGTATTTTTGTAAAACTGAAATGAAATCTGCAATTGTCTTGTCCGAGCTTTTTTTATAATCTCGTTCTCTAACTGAATTTACAGGTATAAGATTTACATGACACAGCATACCTTTAAGCTTTCTTGCAAGCTCAAGTGCACATTCCTTTGAATCGTTAACACCACTTATCATCGCATACTCAAAACTAATGCGTCTTGATGTTGCTTTTGTATAATCTTTGCACGCTTTGAGTAAAACGGCGATATCCCACTTACTGTTGACCGGCATAGTTTTGTTTCTGATATCATCATTAGGTGCGTGAAGAGATACTGAAAGCGTAAGCTGTAATTTTCTTTCCAATAGCTTATATATGCCCGGTACAACGCCGCAGGTTGAAAGCGAAATATTTCGCATAGAAATATTAAGTCCGTTTTCATCACTTACGAGAGCCAAAAATCTCATAACGTTATCGAAATTATCTAACGGCTCTCCCACT
>CAZNQI010000164.1:0-3899 GCA_964575375.1 uncultured Faecalibacterium sp. | reverse complement strand
TTTGGCTCATAATAAAACACTTGCAGCACAGCTTTGCAGTGAATTTAAAGAGTTTTTTCCTGAAAATGCGGTTGAGTATTTTGTTTCCTATTATGATTACTATCAACCTGAAGCATATATTCCCACTACAGATACCTATATCGAAAAAGACTCTGCAATCAACGATGAAATCGATAAGCTTCGCCATTCTGCAACATCTGCTCTTTCAGAGAGACGAGATGTTATTATTGTTGCAAGCGTTTCGTGTATCTATTCTTTAGGTAGTCCGATTGACTATCGAAATATGGTAATTTCACTAAGAACAGGTATGCAAAAAGAGCGAGATGAACTGATAGACAAGCTCGTTGAAATTCAATACGACAGAAACGATATAAACTTTGTGCGTAACAAGTTCCGAGTGAGAGGCGATGTCGTTGAAATTTATCCTGTTTACACAACCGATACGGCGATAAGGGTAGAATTCTTTGGTGATGAAATCGACAGAATAAGCGAAATAAACCCCCTTACAGGTGAGGAAAAGAATGTGGTTTCCCATGTTGCGATTTATCCTGCATCTCACTATGTTGTAAGTCCGGATAAACTTGAAAAGGCGTTGCAAACAATAGAAGAGGAAATGGGCGAAAGATATCAGGAGTTTGTAAAACAAGGAAAGCTTCTTGAAGCGGAAAGAATTAGACAGCGCACAATGAATGACCTTGAGTTACTGAAAGAAACCGGCTTTTGCAAAGGGATAGAAAACTATTCAAGAATTATGTCCGAAAGACTACCCGGTGAAGCTCCGTTTACGTTGATTGACTATTTCCCTGATGACTTCCTTTTGTTTGTTGATGAATCTCACGTTATGCTTCCGCAAGTAAGAGCAATGTACGGCGGAGACAGGTCAAGAAAAGAAAGTCTTATTGAGTATGGCTTTAGACTGCCGTCGGCTTATGATAACCGTCCGCTGAAATTTGATGAGTTCTACGAAAAAATTGGTCAAAAAATATTTGTAAGTGCAACACCGGGAGATTTTGAAAAGGGAAAAAGTGCACAAATTGTTGAGCAGGTAATTCGTCCCACAGGACTTTTAGACCCCGTTATCAGCGTGAGACCTACCGAGGGTCAAATGGATGATATTTTTACAGAAATAAACATTCGAGTGCAAAGGCAGGAGCGTGTGCTTATTACAACTCTTACAAAGAAAATGGCAGAGGCTTTAACTGAATATCTTACAGATTTAGGTGTAAAAGTAAGGTATATGCACTATGATATTGATACAATTGAGCGTATGGAAATCATAAGAGATTTGCGTCTTGGTGAGTTTGATGTTCTTGTTGGCATTAATCTTTTAAGAGAGGGCTTGGACTTACCCGAGGTATCTCTTGTGGCAATTTTAGATGCTGACAAAGAGGGCTTTTTAAGAAGCGAAACTTCGCTTGTTCAAACAATAGGCAGAGCTGCCAGAAATGCCGGTGGAGAGGTTATTATGTATGCCGACAAAATAACACCGTCTATGAATGTTGCTATTAAGGAAACCTTAAGACGACGCAGAATACAAAGCGCATACAACGAAGAACACGGTATTGTACCGAAAACGGTTGTCAAAGATGTAAGAGATATATTGGAAATTTCAGAAACCAAAAAGAAAAATATGGATTCCGAAAAAGAATTCAGAAAGCTTTCAAGAAGCCAAAAAGCACAGGTTATCAAAGATCTTACGGCTGAAATGAAAGCAGCGGCGAAAATACTTGAATTTGAACACGCTGCATATCTTCGTGATAAAATTGAAAAACTAAAATCGTTAATGTAATAAGGTACGGTGAATTATGTCCCAAAAAAATTTAATTATAAAAGGTGCGAGAGAGCACAATCTTAAAAATGTTGATTTAACTATACCGAGAGACAAGCTTGTAGTTTTTACCGGACTTTCGGGCTCGGGTAAGTCATCCTTGGCGTTTGACACTATCTACGCAGAGGGTCAAAGAAGGTATGTTGAATCACTGTCGTCTTATGCCAGACAGTTTTTAGGTCAAATGGAAAAGCCTGATGTTGATTATATTGAGGGACTTTCTCCTGCAATTTCCATTGACCAAAAAACAACCTCTAAAAACCCTCGCTCAACTGTTGGTACAATAACAGAAATATACGACTATTATCGTTTGCTTTTTGCAAGAATAGGTATACCTCATTGTACGGTTTGCGGTAAGGAGATTAAACAGCAGACAGTTGATGTGGTAGTCGATAAGGTTTTATCCTTACCTGAGGGTACGAAAATTCAGCTTCTTTCACCAATTGTCAGAGGCAGAAAGGGAGAATATGTAAAAGAGCTTGAAAATATCAGAAAATCCGGCTTTGTAAGAGTTAGAATTGATTCAATTACCTACAATCTTTCGGAAAAAATCAAGCTTGAAAAGAATAAGAAGCATAGCATTGAAGTTATAGTTGACCGTCTTGTTATTAAAAATGATATCAAATCCCGTCTTGCTGATTCTATAGAAACAGCAACTAAGCTTTCTGACGGTCTTTTGATAGTTGATGTTATAGACGGCGAAGAATTGATGTTTTCACTCAACTATGCTTGCCCTGAGCACGGTGTCAGCTTCGGAGAGATAACTCCGAGAATGTTCTCGTTTAACAATCCGTTCGGCTCGGGTAAAAAATGCTCGGGCTTGGGTGTTTTTATGGAGGTTTCTCCCTCTATGATTATACCGGACAGAAAGTTGTCGATTAATCAAGGTGCAATTAAAGCATCGGGTTGGGGAGCTAAAGATTCATCAAGCATAGCAGGAATGTATTACAAGGCTCTCGGAGATAAATACGGCTTTACACTTGATACACCGCTTGAGGAGTTCTCAATGGAAGCTTACGATGCGCTCTTATATG
The DNA here is from genome assembly GCA_964575375.1 of uncultured Faecalibacterium sp. Lineage (GTDB taxonomy): Bacteria > Bacillota > Clostridia > Oscillospirales > Acutalibacteraceae > UBA6857. Next base: position 1,037 of record CAZNQI010000164.1, on the reverse strand, counting down.
GCACAAAGGGCGAAAAGCTTAAGATGGAAAGAGTAACAAGCTATGGCGGCGGTACGTATTATACTGCATTTGAAGGTCTTGTAAACAATCTCCAAAGACGATACAATGAATCGTCGAGCGAATATTCAAAGCACGAAATTGAGCAGCTTATGACAACAACAGAGTGTCAGGAATGTAAGGGTGCAAGACTCAGTAAGCAAGCATTAAGTGTAACTGTTGCGGATAAAAATATACATGAGGTTTGCTCTCTTTCGATAAGCGATGCTTTGAAATTCACAAAGGAGCTTTATAATGTTTTAACAGAAAGAGAGTTAATGATTGCAGATTTAATTCTCAAAGAAATTATTGAAAGACTTTCTTTCCTTGAAAGTGTCGGTCTTAATTATCTCACACTTGCAAGACAATCCGGTTCGCTTTCGGGTGGTGAAAGCCAAAGAATAAGACTTGCAACTCAAATCGGTTCATCTTTGGTTGGTGTGCTTTATATACTTGATGAGCCGAGTATCGGACTTCACCAAAGGGATAACGATAAGCTAATCGCCACTCTTAAGCACTTAAGAGATATCGGCAACACGCTTATAGTTGTTGAACACGACGAGGATACTATGTTTGAAGCTGATTATGTTGTTGATGTAGGACCGGGTGCCGGTATACACGGCGGTAATATTGTTTGTCAAGGCAGTGTACAAGATATAATGAATTGCGATGAGTCGATAACAGGGCAGTACCTTAGCAGAAAAAAGAAAATTCCCATTCCCGAAAGCAGACGTGATGGCAACGGCAAGGCTTTAGAAATATATTCTGCATCGGAAAATAATCTTAAGAATATTGATGTAACAATACCACTCGGAAAGCTGGTTTGCGTAACAGGTGTTTCGGGCTCGGGCAAGTCATCTCTTGTTAATGAAATTCTTTATAAATATCTTTCAAATGAGCTTAACGGTTCAAAAAAGATACCCGGCAGATTTAGAAAGATTACCGGAACACAATATCTTGATAAGGTAATAAACATTGACCAATCTCCGATAGGCAGAACA
>CAZNQI010000163.1:0-3930 GCA_964575375.1 uncultured Faecalibacterium sp. | reverse complement strand
AGATGTATTTCAGTAAAAAATTAAGCTGAAACACATCTGCTTTTGTTTTGCTTTTGGGTCTGCACTTAGTGGGCAGTCCCGTATTTTATTGCCAAGCTATTTCCACAACTTCCGTATAACATACAAAGTCATCCTTAGCCTTTGACACTTCAAATGTATCCTCGTTTTTATCTACCAGCCGTCTTTTGACACTTATACCGTCATAGCTGTGGGCATTAGTCTGTTCAATTATGATGCTTTCTGCCTGTTTTTCGGGTTTATACGTTTGCGGTAAATCTTCCGTGCTGAAAGTATCCCTTGTTATTATCTCATTGTTTTTGTCAAGCTGAATAAGCTCGATTTTCTGCGTGTTTTCCGCCTGCTTTGTGTTTATGATAACCTCGTTCTTTTTTGAAACCGTCTCACCGTCAACCGTTACGGTAATTTCACCCTTCATTGAATATGAGCCTATTGAATTGCTGCCCATACCGGACATCAAATACACACTGCCATCCTCGCCTTGATATACGGGATTGTAGTATAGCATCTCTGTGCTGTCAAGGACATAAAGGGTACCCTCTAAGGTAATGTTTTCGTAATTGTCGCCTGACTCATAGTGTACATTGCTATCGCACACAATTCCGTTGCCTACTAACGTATTATAGCCTTGACCGTCGCCTTCCTCAGCGATAAAGCAATCGTAAAAGCTGTAGCCCTCTAAATCTTCAAAAACGTACTCTGCCGTTTGTATGTACTCTCCCGTTTCCTTATCCGTAAAGCTTTTATCGGTCAGTGTAGCATAAATTCTGTTTTCATATTCAGAGGTGTCGTCTGCTATAATGTTGCCGGAATTCAGTATCTTTCCTATATTATCCTCGAGATAGCTTTCCATATCAAGTAAATCAAGATACTCTGTTGTGATAAAAACGCCGATGAGCAAATCGTTTGTGTTGCCGTTGGCTGTTTTTTGTGTTTTATTTAAATCTACCACACCGAAAAAGCCCAACGCAAACGAAAGTATGCAAACAGCAAGCATAATCGCAAGTATTTTTTTAGTCTTCATTCTCTTCATTCCTTTCTCCGTCAAATTTCAATATATCTCCCACATCGCATTGAAGATAAAAACAAATCTGATTAATAGTGCTGAATCTTATACCCTTAGCCTTACCGCTTCTCAAAATAGAAAGGTTAGCTTCTGTTATACCGATTTTACTGCAAAGCTCTTTTGAGGTCATTCCCCTATTTTTGAGTATATCATCAAGAAAAATCTTTATAGCCATACTCCACCTCAAACAATAAGCTCGTTGTCATCTTTAAGCTGCTTATTTTCACTTACAAGATTAGAGAAAACAAGAACTAAAAGTGCAAACCCTAAATTTAAAAGCGGTATACTTACAACGGTCTTAACGTCGGAAAGCGTGCTGCAAAAAGCTATCTGCAGACAGTTTTCAACAAACGATATAACCACCATAACAATTACGGCTCTGACGCAAAAGTCCGAAAGCTTACCCGATAACGCATTTATCGTTTGAGCATCAGCCGAGGAAAGCATTGCGTTTGCCAAATCAGAAAACGAGAACAAGAGCATAATATTAAGTATATATGTTACAACAACACAGGCAAAACCGAATAGCGCAATAAAGCTATTGGCGTTTTCAACATTTTCTTCCAAGGATGTTAAAAGCTCCGGCAGCTTTATATTGCAAAGAACAAACACCAAAACAAAGGATACTGCAAAAACTATCCGGTTTGTGAACTGAAGCAGCTTATCCTTGTTACTGCTTTTAAATATTCGCAAAATTTTTAAAGCAAAGCAGCAGAATACACCCGACCAAACGCCGCTACCTAAAACAGCCTTAGCTATAGGTAAGATTTTTTCGTCAAGCGACAACGGCATTTCGTAAAAAAGCTTCATTGTTGAAAAAGAATATACAACATAAAAGAACATTACACCCGTAATGGCTAAAACGATATTTTCGCACAAAGTGTCCTTATTCTTATATGACTTCAAAAAAGGCACAAAAAATAAGAATGTCAAGGCTACGAGAATCAGAGCAGCTATTCCCGAAAAGACACTACCCAAAGACGAAAGTTCACTTAAAGCTTCACCTATCCACTCAAACGGATAAGCAAAAAGGCCGACCGGATTACCCCCGTCAACCGAAAACAGCAAGCCTATTTCATCGAAAGGGAAACCTGCATTTTTGAAATAATCCGGAAAGTTAAAAACAACGATTGAGCCTACACTCAAAATCACTGCTTCGCACAAAAGGGTGAGCATAAATGTTTTTCTCTTCATACATTAACACCTCTCAAAAAAATTATTGTTTTTCGATAATTTACATTTTCATTATAGCATAAAATTATCGTTTGTCAATAATTCAACACAAAAAAGTTAAGGCCGCAAAGGTTCCCCTCGCAGCCTTTTTCTTATTTATCATTCAGCCTTGCAACTATCTCGTCAACACATCTTTCGGCAGAAAGAGAAGAGCAATCAACTGTAATGTGAGCATACTTTTCATAAAGAGGTGTTCTTTCCTCAAACAGTTCTTCCAGCGTTGTGCCGTTTTTCATTGCAACACCCCTTGTGTGAATGTTGCAAAGTCGCTTTTCGAGTTCTTCAAGCGGAAGCTTCAAATAAACAAAGATGCTGTTTTCTTTAAGCTTTCTCATCGCGCCTTCGCCGTAGACTGCACTGCCGCCGGTTGCCACAACAACACCGTCAAAATTTGCATTTTCAATTACATCGTTTTCTATTTTCAAGAAAGCGTCTGTGCCGTATTTCTCGATAAGCTCGCAAAGCGATACGCCGTACTGTCCTTGAATAATAAGGTCGGTGTCAACAAAGCTTTTCAGCATACTTTTTGCAAGCAAAACACCTATGGTGCTTTTGCCCGCACCCGGCATACCTATTAAAACAACGTTATTTTTCATCATTCTTCCCTCTTTACTGCACCGGACAAAACTGTAATAAGCTCTTTCATAGTCTCAACTGTTGATTTATCCGAAATCTTGAAGCTTATACACGGCTTGCCTGTCATTTTTACTGTGCCCTTTCTTCCGAGAGATGAAGCAACAGACAATATCTCCTGCGAGGATAAATTATCGATATAAGCGAGAATAACATTGCCATCCTGCTTTATCTCGTATATACCAAGCTTCGCTGCATAAGCTCTGAGAAGCGAAACGTCAACAAGGCTCTTTACGCTTTCAGGTATCTCACCGAAACGGTCAATAAGCTCATCAACAACATCCATCGCATCCTCACCCGTCTGTATTTCGGCTATTCTCTTGTACATATAAATTCTGTGTTTAACAGAAGAAATATAGTTTTCGGGAATATGCGCATCAACAGATACATCCACAACACATTCTTTTTTCGGCTTTTGTGTTTCGCCCGTCTTTTCCTCTTCAATCGCTTGACTGAGCAGTTGCAAATACATATCATATCCGACAGCCTCCATGTGGCCGTGTTGGCTGGCTCCCAAAATATTACCTGCACCTCTTATCTCAAGGTCTCTTTGTGCCACTTGAAAGCCTGCACCAAACTCCGTGAACTCCCTTATGGCAGAAAGTCTTTTTTGTGCAACCTCAGTAAGAGCCTTGCTTTCGTTATAAGTAAAGTACGCATACGCTCTTCTTTGGCTTCTGCCGACTCTTCCTCTTATTTGGTGAAGCTGTGCAAGACCTAACTTGTTCGCATCTTCAATTATGAGCGTGTTAGCGTTTGGTACATCAACACCCGTTTCGATAATTGTTGTGCATACAAGAATATCTATTTCATTTTCAAGAAGCTGACGCCAAACCTCACTAAGCTCATCCTCACTCATCTTGCCGTGTCCGATTCCTATTCTGGCGTGAGGCAGGTACTTCTTAATTTCTGCTGCAGCTCTTTCAATTCCATCCACACGATTAAACAAATAATATACTTGACCGCCTCGGCGAAGCTCT
>CAZNQI010000162.1:0-3954 GCA_964575375.1 uncultured Faecalibacterium sp. | reverse complement strand
AGCAAAATTCATACCCCTATTTTGCCAAACTAATTGTTTACTTTAATACTATTCTATATTATAATGTAATTATAGAATATAAAAAACAAGGAGAAACAAAAATGAAGAAAACTACCGTTTCAAACTATCAAAGTATTATAGAAAGTAAAGTCGCAGACTTCGCAAACGAACAAGGCGTACATTTCAGTGGCTTTACATATAACAAAGACTTTGACGAATACGGCGCTACGCTTGATTTCAGCAGCTTTAATGTGCATTTTTACTGCGGAGATTTTATGCCCTACGGCTATTCGTTTTTAGAAAACACAGATGCTGTTTTGGAGTACTGCTTTCTTACAAGGTTCAAGTTTCCGTTTTCCGAAACTTACTACTCCCCATACGACATACACAACGCAATAGCCTGTAAAGATTTCAGAACACTTGATTTCCATGCGATTGACAGCGAGGAAAAGCTCAGAAACAGTCTTGATACTATTTTTTATTTCATCGAAAACAATCTTCATCTGATAAAGGATATTTCAAACGATTTATCCATGCAAAGAAAGCTCAAGGATAGCTATGAGCACGATATGCTCGTTGTATCAAAGAAGATTTCAAGCGAGAATTTAAAGCAAGACTTTATGAAATACACCTCAAAACACGAGGTAAATCTCAACTGCCACAACCGACACGCCGAAGCGTTTTCTGCCTTTGCCTATACGGGTAAGGGTAATACCCTAAGTCGTTATTTAGCAAAGCAGGACAAAAACGGAAAGCTTCTCACCTTTGAAAAAAGATTTTATGAATATCTCGAAAGCACAAATTACGACAGTCTTCCCACGGAAGTCAAAGCAGATGTTGCGAAACACAAGAAAAGCACTTTTCGCGAAAAGCTCAGCAATATTGCGGTAATTATAGGTGCTGCCGTTATCAGCATAACTCTTATGGTAATGATTCTGATGCTTTACGAAATGAATATGGAAAATAGTATAGGTTTGCTTATCGGCAGTTACTATAATGATGAATTTATCTTTGCCGTTATATTGTTTGCATCGTTCTTTTTACTGAACCCGGGCTTAAGAAATATTTTTTCTAAAAAGACCTATTCCTCAAACGATGAAAAAGCTACTCAAAGAAAAACCAACATTATAATTCGTCTTGTTGCAATCATTGCGATAATCGCTTGCAGCGTTTTTGCTTATTATACTCAGGCATCACTTATTGCACTTGAAGACGACGGTATTTATCTCGGCTCGATCACAGATAACGAAATTGTACCGTTCGATACAGACCGTATAGATTTTTATCTTATTGAAGGCTCTTACATCACCGACGAAAACGGCAACGATGTTTACAGCGAAAGAGAAGACGGACAAAAGGAAATCTATATCGTTGTAGACGGCGACACCGAAAACTATTTTGTAAATTCGGCAGAATACGGCGAAAAGACTATTGAGGTGCTTGAAGCAATGAGAGAAAAAGGTATAAAGCTTATAAGTGTCAAAGACCACGAAGCTTATTATGATACTTATGTTTATACAGAATAAATAGCAAGAAAACAAAAAAAGAGACAGGTATGATGTGTACTCCGCACAAGCATTCCTGTCTCTTAATTTTTATTTTACATACGTGTTGCCGTAAGAATCTATGTATCTTCCTGCGTAATCGCTCGGTCTTATAAGTATATCCTGACCGTGTCTGTGAACACACGGCTCGCCGTTTACGCCTTTAGTTGTGTAAAATTGCTCGTTTGTTTGCGTATCTGTAAGATAAGAGGGAACTGAGGTTTCAGAACTTCCTTCTCCGCCTCCGCCCGGAACACCTCCGAAGAAAAGCCACAACACACCGAGAACAATGGCGATTACTGCAATTTCAACCAAAATGGCAACTATAACTGTAATTATAGCACCGTAAACCACGTGCAGTATAGTAAACAGTATTCCGCCTTTAATTTTGAACACAATTAAATTCCATATCAATACAATGACACACGCTACTGCAAAAAGCGGCCATTTGAATTTTTGCGGCATAAAGTCATCGAAGCTAATCAAGTCGCTGAGTAAAGCAACAACCGTATAAACAGTCGGTACCAAAGCAATTATTATCGCTTTTATAATGGGATGCGACTCTTCTCCGGTTTCTTCTTCTGTTTTGGAGCAAATCTCAAAAATCCATATCAAAGCAACTATGGCTATAACAACAAGGACAATGCAAGCAATTACAAATATGACATTTTCTGCCGTTGTGTCAATGTGTAAAAAATCTTTAATTTTATCAAGCATTACCGTCCGTCTCCTGTGTAACCTCCGGTTCTTCAGCCTCACCTACTCCGATTTTTAAATAATCTTTATGTTTGAAAATAACTATTACTGCTTTAACAGCATAACACATTCCTTTAAACCATTCTATAAGGTAGGAAAGAATAGGAATAGGTGTAATAAGACCTAAAAGAATTTTCTTAAAATTAATAATAAAACCCATAAAGAATATAGGCAAAACAACTATACATACCAAGACATCAAGCAATATAGTTGCATCCCTTGTTAACGCAACATAAATTGAACCAACTATAAACGGTACAGACAGCACGCAACTAATAATAAGCCTGTTCATCAACTGCTTTCTTGTATAAACTTTCATAAATCATTTTCCCCGCAGAAAAAAGGGAGACCTCCTTACAATTTTCTGTTTTTTTTATTTTCTGCTTTTAATATAATAAACTATCAGTAATATTTTGTCAATACTTTCAGTTAATTTTTATTACTATAAGTAAGTAATATAATCTAACTATAAGTATTATTAAAAATACAAAAAGGAGATAAAATGAAAAAGAATACAAATCTTGAAATTGGTGAGCGTGTTAGGCAGGTTAGAGTTTCAAGAGGCTTTTCAAGAGAAGCACTTGCCGAGCTTTTGGATATTTCAACGCTGTTTTTGAGCTATATAGAATGTGGACAAAGAGGAATGTCCTTGCAAACACTTCAAAATATCTGCCAGGTACTTAATGTTTCATCAGACTATCTGCTTTTTGGAAAAGAAAACAACGAAACTTCTGTCTCTTGCGTTACCAACGCAGTTTTAGAGCTTGAGGAGAAATACCTCCCCATCGCACTTGAAAGCATAAACAATCTTAAAAGAATAATTACTTTGGTCAACAACCAAGAATAATACAAGTTAATAAATACAGAAAAGACAGGTAGCTCACTCAAACAAGCTCACCTGTCTCTTTTCTTTCAAAAAAGACGACAAGGAAATTTCCTCGTCGCCTTTTATATTTGCATATTATCTGATTTTAGCGAATCGCTTATTCACCGCCGCCAACAGAGCCGTCCCATGTGTCAACAACAGTTGCTTTCATTTCTTCTTCATCGAACCAACGTGTTGTTACAGCCTTTGTTTCTGTGAAGAAACGGAATGCGTCCTTACCGAGGCAGTGAAGATTACCGAAGAATGAGAGCTTGTGGCCTGTGAACGGGAATACGCCAACGGGTACGGGAATACCAACGTTAACGCCAACCATACCACCGTCTGTTCTCTTTGCAAATTCTCTTGCGTAGTAACCGCTTTGTGTATAGATAACAGAGCCGTTAGCAAACGGGTTGCGGTTCATAAGTGCAAGACCCTCTTCAAAGTTCTTAACTCTCTTAATGCAAAGAACCGGTCCAAAGATTTCCTGTGTACCAACTGTCATATCCTCTGTAACATTGTCGAGAATCGTAGGTCCGAGATAGAAGCCGTTTTCGTAGCCTTCAACAACTGCATCTCTACCGTCGAGAACAACAGTTGCGCCCTCCTCGATACCCTTGTTGATCCAGTTGATAACGCTTTGCTTGTGCTCAGCAGTAACAACAGGGCCGAGTGTTGAATCTGCTTCGTATGCAGGGCCGAGTTTAAGCTCCTCAGCATATTTTTTGATAAGTGCAACAAGCTTGTCTGCAATGCTTTCCTGTGCAACAACAACGGGAAGAGCCATAC
>CAZNQI010000161.1:0-4014 GCA_964575375.1 uncultured Faecalibacterium sp. | reverse complement strand
CAAGCACGAATTTACAGGCGTTGACTATGTTGAGTACTACACTCAAATTGTTAACGAGGCAGGTGCAGAATGTGAAGTTATCTTCGCAAACAATGCAAAAAGCATTCTTCCATATACAGACTGCGTTCTCACTTGTGATATTCACACAAGAGCACGTACAAAGAGAATTCTCAAAGCAGCAGGTGCAAAAATAGTTTTAGGTCTTGATGATATTCTTACATCTTCGGTTGACGGCAGTGGTTGTAACCCTGATTTCGGTCTTTTAGGCTCAAACAAATCAACAGAAGATACAATCAAACTCTTCCCGTGTGATTGCTATGAGTTTGTAAATAGAACACAGAAGCTTCTTATTGAAGCAACAGGAAAGCATATTGAGGTAATGGTTTACGGCGACGGTGCATTCAAAGATCCTCAAGGAAAAATTTGGGAGCTTGCAGACCCTTGCGTATCTCCGGGTTACACAGACGGTCTTGACGGTACACCAAACGAGCTTAAGCTTAAATATCTCGCTGATAATGATTTTAAAGGACTTACAGGACAAGAACTTAAGGATGCAATTTCCAAGCGTATTGCAGAAAAAGGCGAAGCAAGTCTTGTTGGTAATATGGCATCACAGGGTACAACCCCAAGAAAGTTTACCGATCTTATCGGTTCTCTTTGTGATCTTACCAGTGGTTCAGGCGACAAGGGAACTCCGGTCGTTTTAGTACAGGGATATTTCGATAACTATACAAACTGAGTTTATATTTTAAGGGAGGTCAAACAAAATGGAAAAAGATGAATTAAAAGCATTGCCTGTAAGACCTGATGATATGCAGGAAATCAATACAATTGAGCTTGCCAATGCTTTCATTGATGAGCAAATTGAAGAAATTCGCCAAAAAGTAGGAGATAAGAGAGTCCTCCTTGCTCTTTCGGGTGGAGTTGATTCGTCTGTAGTTGCTGCACTTCTTATCAAAGCAATCGGTAAGCAGCTTTTGTGCGTTCATGTTAACCATGGTCTTATGCGCAAAAACGAGAGCGAAGGCGTTATAGAGCTTTTCAAAAACCAACTCGGAGCCGAACTTATCTATCGCGACGAAACAGATCGCTTTCTTAATCTTCTTGCAGGCGTTAGCGATCCTGAGCAAAAAAGAACGATTATCGGTGCTGAATTTATAAAGGTTTTCGACGAAGAGGCTGCAAAGCACGGTGATATTCCTTATCTTGCACAAGGCACAATTTATCCGGATGTAACCGAAAGTAAGGATGGAATCAAGGCTCACCATAATGTTGGTGGACTTCCCGACGGTGAAGAGATGATTCTTGAGCTTATTGAACCTTTAATTTTGCTTTACAAAGATGAGGTTCGAGTGGTAGGTAAGGCTCTCGGTCTTTCAGACGAGCTTGTTAATCGTCAACCTTTCCCGGGTCCTGGACTTGGTGTGCGTTGTCTTGGTGCAATCACTCGCGACAGACTTCATGCTTTGCGTGAAGCAGATGCAATTCTTCGTGAGGAATTTGCTAAAAGTGGTCTTGAAGGCAAGGTATGGCAATATTTCATTGCTGTTCCCGACTTTAAGAGTGTGGGCTCAAAGGACGGTAAGCGTTATGAAGGCTGGCCTGCAATCATTCGCGCTGTTAACACCAGCAAAGCAGTTACCGCAACAATTGAAGAAATTCCTTATGAAATACTCCATCATATCACCGACCGTATCACCCACGAGGTAGACGGAATCAATCGCGTGGTATACGACCTCACTCCTAAGCCAACAGGCACAATTGAGTGGGAATAATTGACTTAAACCCGAAACCCTTTATTTTACTGGGGTTTCGGGATTTTTATTTTCAATTTGATACACGATTTGATACACGAAGCCACAGGGCACAATTCACTTTTACAATTTATTCATATTTGGTTAATATTCTTTGTGCTAATATTGATGTTTTTTATAGGTTGATATTTTATCTTTCTTGTGATAAAATAATAAAAATGAGAGAGGAAGTGAGAAGATGAATAAAAAGTCATTTGAAATTTTAAGTGCCGATACAGTTGTAGCTGTCTGGAATGACGGAGAATTAACAATTGTAAACGACGCTTTACTTCCTTTGTACTTAAAACGCATCAGTAATGCTGAAATGTGGCTTGAAAGCCGTGCTATCGACAGTCATAGAGCAAACTCCCGTCTGCTTAAAAAGGCTCTCAGATTGGCTGAAAAAGACGATGTTTCAACTGTTGTTCATGTCAACGGTGCAACAATTACCGATAATTATTGGGTGCGTCCTGTTGGCTCGGAGCTTACTTATGCCGATGTTAAGTTTGATAATGATTATTTTTCTAATCTCGCCCTTAAAGGTACTTACGACAGCTTTAACCGTGCAGCGAACAGCAAGCACAGCAGAACTCCCGAGCTTACCAATGTAGGTAGCTTTGAAAAATGCTGGAAGCTTCGTGATGGCAAATGGTGGATGTACAAAAGAGCAAATCATAATGAGCTTTTCTCTGAACTTTTTATATATGAATTAGGTAAGGCACTCGGTATGAATATGGCTCACTACGAGCGTGGACAGGGCGTTATTAAGTCTCTTGACTTTACCGATTCAGCAAAGGTTAACTTTGAACCTGCTTCAACATTTATGGGCGACAACGAAGATTACGAGGCAGTTATTGCTGAACTTCAGAAGCTTTGTCCTGAAGCAATAGGGGATTATATCAGAATGATTTTTCTTGATACCGTAGTCGCTAATCCCGACAGACATACAAATAACTTCGGTTTGCTTTGTGATGTAAATACAGGTCGTTTTACAGGCTTCGCTCCTAATTTTGATAATAATATGGCTCTTATTGCCCGTGGTTATCCGAAAAAGAGCACCTCGAAGGATATGCTCATAAGTATTTTTAATGAGCTATTGGAAAATCATCCTGAGTACAAAGAATATCTGCCGCAGCTTAATGAAGAAACCGTCAGGGATATTCTCGATAAACTCAATATGAAGGTTAAGAGACAAGAGATTATTGACCTGGTGATGAACCGATATAATTTAATAGCAAAATGAAAAAACAGCCGCCGAGGAAACTAATCCCCGACGGCTGCGTTATTTATCAGGCGTATACTCTTTTTCTGAAGTATTCGGCATTTACAACCCCTCTCTGAGTGTAATAGCCTTGCTTACTTAATTCTTCATTAAGCTCCTGTATAAGTCTGTAAGCAGAACTTTGCTTGACTCCGTAAATTTCAATAATATCTCTAACGTTGTAAAACAATTTTTTCTCCATAAATATTTTCTCCTTATTTTTCTGTATTTTTAAATTCATTAAGTATGTTGCTTAAGAATGTTATTGTCTTAAGTAAATCTGAAAAGTTATCTGTGGTTGTTTCTTTTTTTCTCAGTTCTTCTAATATTTCCTCGGCTGTGTCTTTTAAAGCGTAGTATACTTTTGCCGAACCTTTGACTTCTACTGTGGTATCAAGCAGTTTGCTGATTATGTAATCCTGCTTAGATAATCCTGACATTCTTACATATTGGTTAAGCAGGTTGTTTTCGGCTTCAGACATTCTGAAGCCGATTGTTTTATCTCTCCATCGGCCTTGCGGGTCCTTGGATTTAGCAGTCATTGCTTATATCACCGTCCTTTTCTAATTTTGTTATAATATCCATCTGACCTTGTTCGGTGCTGTGGCTGTAATGCATAGTCATATTAAGATTTTTATGACCTACACGCTTTGCAATTTCAACACTCGGTATAACAAGAGACTGAAGATAAGTGATGTGGCTGTGTCTGATATCGTGTATTCTGATTCTGGGAAGGCCTGTTCTGCTGCAACCCACCTCCATAGCCGACACAAGAAACTTTCCTGTATTGTAATTAAAAAGTCTTTGTGTAGGACTTGGTTTATAAAAGAGGTTTATATATGTGTTTATCGCTTCACTTACAAAGTCGGGGAGCATTACTGTTCGTTTGCTGTTTTTTGTTTTGGGTGATGTTATAACCTCTTTACCTTTTATTATGGAAAAGGTTTTATTTATGCTCAG
>CAZNQI010000160.1:0-4021 GCA_964575375.1 uncultured Faecalibacterium sp. | reverse complement strand
GCATGGCACATCAAAGAGGCTGTCCCAAGGGTCTTGTTTTTACTGCTTTCGGTGCAGGGATACTGTTGGCTCTTTGTTTTCCGATTAAAATAATGCTGTTTATCCTTGCTATTATGCTTGTTATTTTAGGAATAACATCTTGTCAGCGATAATGCATTAATAACATTGGAGGTTTTTGTATGAAAGTTGTTGTAATGAAAAGTCCCAAAGCTCTGAGAGGCCTTTTAAAAATGTTGTTTAAAATTAAAGACAGTGATTAATACGACAAGAATGCAGATGGCAAAGGGGTCATCTGCATTCTTTAGTAGCGAAAGGATAAATTATGGAAAAACACATTGAAGTTGAGAGAAGCATTTATAAAAAATATCGCAAGGAAATTTGGAAAAGATTTATTGCCGGTATAAACGAATACGAACTTATAAAACCGGGAGACTGTATTGCGGTGTGCATTTCAGGCGGAAAGGATTCGATGCTGCTTGCAAAATGTATGCAACATCTTCAAAGACACAGTGATTTCCCGTTTGAAGTGAAATATTTAGTTTTGGACCCCGGATATTCGGCTGAAAACAGAGAAAAAATTATATCAAATGCAAGAATTTTGGACATACCAATTGAAATTTTTGATGCTGATATCTTCGATTGCGTCGTTGACGTCGAAAAATCACCGTGCTATTTGTGTGCCAGAATGAGACGAGGTCATTTATATAAAAGTGCAAAACAATTAGGCTGTAATAAAATTGCACTGGGGCATCACTTCGACGATGTAATAGAGACAATATTGCTCAGTATGCTTTACGGCGCCGAAATCAAAACTATGATGCCTAAACTTCATAGCACTAACTTTGAGGGTATGGAGCTTATTAGACCATTGTATATGGTTAAAGAGGCTGATATTAAAGCTTGGGTGCGATATAACTCATTGGACTTTTTGCAGTGTGCTTGCAAATTTACTTCGGAAACAAGTAAACAAAGTGAGCATGAGCTTACATCTAAACGCAAGGAAATGAAAGAACTGATTTCTCGCTTTAGAAAAATCAGTCCATACATTGATATGAATATTTTTATGAGTGTACACAATGTTAATCTTGAAACAGTTATTGGCTATCACAAAAAAGGTACACAGTACAACTTTCTTGATGATTACGATGAATTCTTTAATTAAAAATGTTTTTTTCGTAATAACCGCAAAGTTCATCGACTCTTCTTTCAAAAAAATCGTAAAGCAATTCAAGCGGATAATTGCCATCGCTATGAGCATACCATTTAACTACTCCGATAAAGGCGTTGGCGTAAAATGCCGAAAAGATCTCCAAGCTTTCCTTCGTATTGTTCGGTAAAACCTTTTGAATATTTGAAAAACAATATGATTCAATAGCTGAAATAAAAGATGAGCCGAGCGATAGGGAATGCTTTTCGGAACAAACAACTTCAAAAATCATTTTATGCTTTTTCACATATTCAAAAATAATCCTGATAAAATACATAAAACTATCTTTAATGTTTTGCGGAGTTGAATCATTTTGAATTCCAATTAGCTCGATTTCGGATAGGCTGCTTTCAAAAACAAAATTCAAATAAGCATATTTGTCTTCAAAGTGTTTATAAAATGTTGCTCTATGAACTTGAGCTTTATTGCATATTTCGGATACAGTTAACTCATCAAAGCTTTTTTCTGTTAGCAGTTCGATAAAAGCTTTGAATAACTGTTTGTAGGTTTTTTTGACCCTTATATCGATTTTTTCTGCCGTATTATCCATTTCGATTTCTCTCCTTTATTTATTGCATATCTTCATTTTCAAAAATATTTGCTTTAATTGCATCAATTAATGATTGTAGCTTTTCGATTTTCTTTTTCGTTCGTCTTTCAAAGTTTGGATTGTTGTAGAACAACCTGTTTGAAAGATTTTCTTTTTTCTCGGATCTTTTTTTGTCCTTACCTGTAAATCTTAAATCAAATTGATATATAACATCTTCTATTTGATATTTAAAATCGGAAACAACACCGGAATATTTCTCGATACTATCTTGAATAATTGCATACTTATCTTCAATAGTTCCCTTCAGGTTTCCGTAAGCGCTTGTTAAAGTATTTGTCAGCTTTGAAAGCTTGAGCTGGAGCTTTCTTATATCGAGAGCTTTTCTAACTGCATTTAAAACATCGATTGCAAATATCACAAGTATTAACGCTAAGATATAAATTAGATATTCACCGTTAATTTTTGAATATAGCTTATCAACAAACGGGTGTATTGTCTTAACAAATACAATGGATATCATTCCCCAATATAAGGTGTGTTTAAGACAAATGCGTCCGCCTAAATTGCAGAATTCATAGGTATAATCCCACCAACGAGCTGCAAAAAGCTTTTCCATAATATAACTGACAACAAACTCGAGGATATCACAAAGCACTATACCCAAAAGAAAAACCAATAGCGTGTTATCCTTAAAAGGGTTGTAAATTAATATAATTAAAATAAGAGCTGCCGTACCGTATATAGGGCAAAGGGGACCTGCCAGAAAGCCTCGGTTGATAAACCTTTTTTCGCCGATAGAGCAGTATAGCGATTCAAGACACCAACCTGCAAAGCTGTAAAAGAAAAACAAAAGAATGTATTTTATTATATCTTCCATTTAAAGCACCTCAACATCTTTCAAAAACTTTTCTTTATATTTTTTGTTCTTTGAATACAAAACCTCCCTTGCGGCACAATACTTGTCAGCAAAGGTAACTACAAAGCTCTCTTTATATTTGGGCGGAACGATTGTTAAAGGCCACATGTGCTTTATAATTATATCTTCTTCAAGCTTGGAAAGAGCAGGGTATAGTTCCTTTGAATTTAAAAGTGCCAAACGAGGATGTCTATATCCGTGCAGCTTGTGCCAAGCACCTGTTTCACCATCTCGCCAATCATAGTAGACCAAATCATGCATAACAGCAGAACGAGAAGCTGCTTCAAAATTCCAACCCATCTTTTTACAGATTTTATACGAAATAAATGCAACAGACAAAACATGTTGAAGTCTATCAATTTCGAGATGTTGTTCATATATTTTGAGCGATTGAATTTCAGGCGAAAACAAAACATCTCCAACTATATCAAAAAAACCATCACTGTTATCTTCGCTTAATTTGTAAGTTTTGCAGTATTCTTTATATAACTTTCCCATAGCATTACCTAATTCTTTCTAAAATAAATTTTGCAACAGCATCGTCATCGTTAGATGCAATAACTCCTGTTGCTATTTCTTTGAGCTGCGATGCTGCATTTGATACTGCATAACACTCATCAGATATATTGAAAAGTGGTATATCGTTAAGATTATCACCAAAAGCAACAATTCTATTTGCACCTGTTATTCTTTTAATTTCCAACGCACCAAACGACTTTGAAGCCGATTTTGAAAATGTTTCAAGAAAATACAAATCGGTATAATTGTCCTTATAAAACACACAGCATACATCTTCAAGCTCACGAATTTCTTGATATATTTTTGCTAAAGCTTCGTAACTGTCTAAGCTGGTCATATACACAAGGTTATTTCCCGAAAAATCGATCGGTGAGTTAATTTTATAGAATTTTTTAGCTGTGTAGCCATCTCTTTTTTTAACATACGCCTTTTGGTGTTCGTTGGTAAGATTTCTGTAAAAAATGTCTAACGTTGAATTTTCCTTTTGAAAATAAAGCATAGGATATTCGTTGTATTTCTCATATATGCTTAAAACCTTTTTAGCTGTTGTTTCGGACATACTGCAGCTTTTTAAAATTGAACTGTCTCGTGGAGAGTATATTGTTACGCCGTTCATTAAAACTATAGGAATATTTAAAGGTATATTTTTAAATATTTGCATAACAGTTGCATAAGTTCTGGCTGTTGCTATTGAAAATAATGCACCTTTATTAATAATATCATTAATCATTTCCACGCTACGGATTGAAAGTTCGCCGTTTGTGTTTAATAATGTGCCGTCTAAATCAGTAATATATAACGTCTTCATTTTGTACTCCAAATCGCCAAA
>CAZNQI010000159.1:0-4040 GCA_964575375.1 uncultured Faecalibacterium sp. | reverse complement strand
CCTTTACCTGTAAGAACACCGTTTTCGAAGCTACCCTTAATTCTTTTGTACTGACCGAAAAGGTAACCGATTTCTCTTGCACCAACGCCGATGTCGCCTGCAGGAACGTCGATGTTAGCACCGATATGTCTGTAAAGCTCTGTCATAAATGCTTGGCAGAAAGCGAGAATTTCTCTGTCGCTCTTACCTCTCGGGTCGAAGTCGCTGCCACCCTTAGCACCACCGATCGGAAGACCTGTGAGGCTGTTTTTGAAGGTTTGCTCGAAAGCGAGGAATTCCATAATACCCATATATACGGAAGGATGGAAACGAAGACCACCCTTGAACGGGCCGATAGCACCGTTGAATTGAACACGGTAGCCTGTATTAACATTGATTTTGCCGTTGTCGTCAATCCAGGAAACTCTAAAAGCGAGCTGTCTTTCAGGCTCAACAATTCTTTCAAGAAGAGCAGCCTTTTCGTATTCAGGATGCTTTGCAATAACGGGAGCGAGAGATGTGAGAACTTCAGTTACAGTTTGAACGAACTCAGGCTCGCTTTTGTGCTTCTTTTCAACAGAAGCGATTACGGATTCAACATAAGTCATTTTATAATTACCCCTTTGAATAAAATTTCATTTAGAAACATCAAATGCTGATGTAAGATACTGAATATTTTATTACTATACCGTTTAAAATGCAAGAAAAATGTATAAACTTTTAAAATTTTGTATAATGTGAAAAAAATTTTTGTTATATGAAAAAAGTTTTTGTTATATAAAACAAGAGTATTGCTACAGGCGAAAACACAAAAACAGTGTTTTCATATAATAAATATGAAAGGTGGTATTTATATGTGTATAAATGAGACGGAAATTATCAAAGCCTTAAGCTGTAAAGAGGGAGCAAGAGCTGTTTTTATCGGCAGTGAAAGATATAGCTGCATAAAGGGCTTTGTAAAGTTTTATGAAATAAACAATGGAGCTTTGGTTTATGTGAAGCTTTGCGGATTACCCCAAAAACACGATAAATGTCAAGGTGAGTTTTTTGCTCTGCATTTGCACGAAGGTAAATGCTGCAGCAGAGAGGATGATTTTTCTTCTGCACTTGCTCATTATAATCCCCGTTTATGCGCTCACCCTTATCATGCAGGTGATATGCCGCCTGTTTTGTCGTGCGAGGGCAATGCTGTAAGCATCTTTGTAACAAACAGATTCTGCATTGATGAAGTTGTAGGCAGAACGGTTGTTTTGCACGCTATGGCTGATGATTTTCATACAAGTCCGTCGGGTAATTCGGGTGAGAGAATAGCTTGTGGTGTTATAAAAAGCTGCCGATAAAGTTTAGTTGAAAATATAGCGTTATTATGTTAAAATATAATATAACAAATAAATGGAGATAAAAATATGACAGTAAAAAAATACAGTAAGCTTGTGAGAGATAAAATTCCTCAGATAATAACAGCACAAGGCAATATTCCTGTTACGAAAACTCTTTCGCACGAAGAATATATTGTTATGCTTAATAAAAAGTTAGAAGAGGAGCTTTGCGAATATCAGAAAGATAATGATATAGAAGAGCTTGCGGATTTGCTCGAGGTTATATTTGCCGTTGCAAATGCCAAAGGCATAAGCGTTGAAGAATTAGAGCAGATTCGACAAAGAAAAGCCGAGGCACGCGGTAGCTTCAAAAAGAAAATTTTGCTCGAAGAAGTGATTGAAGAAAACTGAAGATATAAAGTTGGATGGAGTTGAAATTATGTTTTTAGGTGTGGATATCGGCGGAACAAAATGCGCTGTTGTGCTTGGCGACGAAAACGGTAACATTTTAAAGAAGGTACAGTTTGCAACCACCAAAGCCGACGAAACCGTTGAAAGAATTGTTAAAGAGCTAAAGGGAATTTCACACGGTGAAAAGATAGCTTCTTGCGGAGTTAGTTGCGGTGGTCCTTTGGACGAAAACAAGGGCATTATTCTTTCACCTCCCAATCTTCCCGGATGGGACAATATTCATATTAAAGATCGTATTGAAAAGGAAATGGGTGTTCCCTGCGGGGTAAGAAACGATGCCAACGCTTGCGCTATTGCAGAGCTTTATTACGGCGCAGGTAAGGGAAGCGAAAATATGATTTTCTTAACTTTCGGAACAGGTCTTGGAGCCGGGATAATAATTGGCGGTAAGCTTTATTCGGGCAGTAACGGTTTTGCAGGCGAAGTGGGACACATAAGGCTTTCGCCGTTCGGACCGTCGGGATACGGTAAGTGTGGTTCTTTTGAAGGCTTTTGCAGTGGAGGAGGACTTCACGAGCTGGGCAGAACGGTGGCTTTAAAATATATTCAAAACGGTAATGAACCGTCTTGGGCAAAAGGATGCGATGTTGCCGAAATGGCAGTGTGCGCAAGAAACGGTGATAAGGCAGCAAATGAAGTTTTTACCATTTGTGCAGAAATGTTAGGGCAGGGCTTGGCTGTTTTAGTTGACTTGCTTAACCCGCAAAAAATTATCATAGGCAGTGTTTTTGCTCGTTGCCGAGATTTGCTTGAGGAGCCTATGAAAAGAGTGCTTCAAAGCGAAGCGTTAAAGGGAGCTCTTGATGTTTGTGAGATAGTACCTGCAAAGCTTGGTGAAGCGATTGGAGATGTGGCGGCTCTTGCAGTTGCAAGGGAGGTATATGATGAACTATATAGATGATGTTTTATTTAGATATGAGTGTCTTGAGTCTTGCGAAAAAGAAATCAGACAAGCAACAAAAATGATTTGCGATATGTATAAAAATTCAGGTAAGCTGTTGCTTTGCGGAAACGGCGGAAGTGCAGCAGACTGCGAGCATATTTCAGGAGAACTGTTAAAAGGCTTTTTACTTAACAGAACACCGAAAGATAACGAGCTTAATTTAGAAAGCGATATACTTTTGAAACTTCAAAAGGGAATAGCTGCTATACCTCTCCCGAGTTTTATTTCAGCAAGCACTGCTTTTTCAAACGATATGGACCCCAAATTTTGTTTTGCACAACTTGTTTTTGCTTTGGGCAAAAGCTGTGATGTTTTTTTAGGTATTTCTACATCGGGCAATTCGGAAAATATAGTGCTTGCAGCAAAAACAGCAAAGTCCCTCGGGATGAAAACAATTGCTTTAACAGGCTGTAACGGTGGTAAGCTTGCAGAAATTTGTGATGTTACTGTTAAAGCTCCGGAAAATGAAACATATAAGGTACAGGAGCTACATCTTCCTATATACCATGCAATATGTGCCCAGTGCGAAAAAATATTATTTGGTGAATAAAAATGCTAAGGAGTATATAATATGACGGATATCGAAAAAATAGAATATGCAAAAGAATTTATTGATAAGCTTGCAAACGGAATTAACCCACTTGATGACACACCTGTGAGACAAGATGATGTCGTTAACAATGTTCGTCTTTCAAGATGCTTTTTCTTTGTGTCTGATATCTTAAGACAGGTTATCGAAAACGGTGGGGTAACCCCGGCGGTTAGAAAAAGAACCTGGAAACAACCGTTTTCAATTACTGCTGACGAGCTTTCCGATTTTGTTTATTCAAATAAGCCTATTCCAATAAGTGAAATAGCAAAAAGACTTAATGATCTCAAGACAAGCGAGAGAATGAAAAAAATTACACATCGAAATCTTACTGCGTGGCTTATTAATATAGGTATGCTCAAAGAGGAAATTGATTTTGACGGTAAAACCGTTAAGCGCCCAACGGATAGTGGTAACGAGATGGGAATTTTCCTTGATACGCGAATGGGAAGAAACGGGGAGTACAACGTAACGGTATATAACCTAAATGCGCAGGCGTTTATTGTGGATAATATGGAAAGTATAATGGCTTTCAATAATGAGGGATAAAAATAGAGACTGCCCACCAAGTGCAGACCGAAAAGCAAAACAAAAGCAGATGTGTTTCAGCTTAATTTTTTACTGAAATACATCTGTTTTATTTGTTATATGGAATTTTGCTTTGCTATATGAAAATAATTTTTGCTTTTTAGACGCTTTTTCGCCCTCTCGGAGTATAAACATACGCCTTCTGCATCTT
>CAZNQI010000158.1:0-4130 GCA_964575375.1 uncultured Faecalibacterium sp. | reverse complement strand
AAACCGTTGACGGTAAAACAATCTACGGTGCATGGAGCAGTGTTAAGAGCATAAAGGTTAAATAAAACAAATACAAATTGGGACAGGTTAGTCGGCACTCTCGCAGGGTTGTAACCTGTCCCCTTGTGCTTTAAATATAAGACGGGGACGGGTCTCTGTCTCAACACCCCACCTCGGCGGCGTATATGCCTTCCTCTTGCACTCACTTCCCCGCGTCCGAAATTAAACAAATAGGCTGCCGCAGAAAATTGCGACAGCCACATCTTTTTTGTAAAACAGTTTTTTATATCTTTAAAACTGAATTTTTGTGCGATTTCACGAAAATACTAAATCTGCTATATTTTGCGCTCTGTTTGTTGACAAACCACAATATATGCTGTAATATATAAGCTGTTCAACAATATTTATAAGGAGGAATAATTTAATGACAGTTGTTAAAAGAGATGGCTCTTTAGTAGAATTTGACCGTACAAAAATAGTTGTCGCTTTAAATAAAGCAAACGATGCTGTAGAAGACAGCGAAAAGGCAACATCCGAACAGCTTGAAGCTATTGCTGATTACATAACGGGCAAAAAGAAAGACCGTATCCTCGTTGAGGATATACAAGATATGGTAGAGTGTAAGCTTATGGAAATCGGCAAGTTCGCTCTTGCGAAAACCTATATCATCTACCGTTACAACAGAGCGCTCGTAAGAAAGGCAAACACCACGGACGATTCAATTTTGAGCCTTATCAAAAACTCAAATAAGGACGTTATGGAAGAAAATTCAAACAAGGACGCTGTTATGGCTGCCACACAAAGAGACCTTATCGCAGGCGAGGTTTCAAAAGACCTTACAAGACGTCTGCTTTTGCCGGAGCACATTTCAAAGGCTCACGATGAGGGTGCAATTCACTTCCACGATGCCGACTATTTCCTGCAACCGATTTTCAACTGTTGCCTTATCAATATAGGTGATATGCTTGATAACGGTACCGTTATGAACGCAAAGCTTATTGAAAGTCCGAAGAGCTTTCAGGTTGCTTGTAATGTTATGACACAGATAATCGCTTCTGTTGCTTCAAGCCAATACGGTGGTCAAAGTGTTGATATCAGCCACCTTGGCAAATATTTAAGAAAAAGCTACAATAAATTCAAAAAGCATATTTCCGAGGTGTTTGCATCAGAGCTTACCGAAGAACAAATCGAAAATATCGTTCGCGACAGACTCAAGGATGAGCTTCGTTCGGGTGTGCAAACAATTCAGTATCAAATCAATACTCTTATGACAACCAACGGTCAGTCGCCGTTCGTTACAATCTTCCTCAACCTCAGAGAAGATGACGAGTATGTTGAAGAAAATGCAATGATTATCGAGGAGATTCTCCGTCAGCGTTACGAGGGTATCAAAAATGAAATGGGTGTTTATGTTACTCCTGCTTTCCCGAAGCTTGTTTATGTTCTCGATGAACACAATTGCTTAAAGGGAGGCAAGTACGACTATATCACAAAGCTTGCTGTTAAATGCTCTGCAAAAAGACTTTATCCCGACTATATTTCTGCTAAAAAGATGCGTGAAAACTACGAGGGCAACGTCTTTTCACCAATGGGTTGTCGTTCGTTCCTTTCACCTTGGAAAGATGAAAACGGAAACTATAAATTCGAGGGCAGATTTAATCAAGGTGTCGTGTCTCTTAATCTTCCTCAAATCGGTATCCTTGCAAAGGGCGATGAGGAAAAATTCTGGGAGATTTTAGAAGAAAGACTTTCGCTTTGCTATGAAGCACTTATGTGCAGACACCATGCACTTCACAACATTATTTCCGACACAAGCCCCGTTCATTGGCAATACGGTGCAATCGCAAGACTCGGAAAGGGCGAAACAATCGAAAAGTATCTTCACGGAGGCTATTCAACAATTTCGCTCGGCTATATCGGCCTTTACGAGGCAACAAAGCTTGTTAAGGGTGTCAGCCATACAGATCCGAACGGACTTGAATTCGCGCTTAAGGTTATGAAAACTCTTCGTGCGCACTGCGAACAGTGGAAGAAAGAAACCGGTCTCGGCTTCGGCCTTTACGGTACTCCTGCTGAATCGCTTTGTTATCGTTTTGCACGAATTGATAAGTCTCGTTTCGGTACTATCGAAGATGTAACCGATAAGGGATACTACACAAACTCATACCATGTTGATGTTCGTGAGGATATCGATGCTTTTGCAAAATTCCGGTTTGAAAGTCAGTTCCAGGTTATTTCTTCGGGCGGTGCGATATCTTATGTTGAAATACCGAATATGCGCCACAATCTCGAAGCGCTTGAAGAGCTTGTTAAGTTCATTTATGATAATATTCAATACGCAGAATTTAATACCAAGAGCGACTATTGCCATATTTGTGGCTTCGACGGTGAAATTACAATAAACGACGACCTTGAATGGGAATGTCCTTGCTGTGGCAATAAGGACCAAAGAAAGATGAATGTTACAAGACGTACCTGCGGGTATCTCGGCGAAAACTTCTGGAATGTCGGCAAAACGAAGGAAATTAAAGCGAGAGTTTTGCACCTTTAATATATAAAAGCTCATTAAATCAAAGTTTAGAGGTTTGGAAAGAGGTAAAACTTCTCACTCCAAACTCCTCACTTCTAACTTAACGAAACGGAGTGAAGTTATGAATTTTGCTACAATAAAGCCCTTTGATGTTGCAAACGGACCGGGTGTGCGAGTATCGCTATTCGTAAGTGGCTGTACACACAGGTGCAAGGGTTGTTTCAACGAAGAAGCGTGGGACTTCTCGTTTGGTGAGAAGTTTACATCTCAGCATCAGCAAAAAATAATAGAATATCTTTCTCCAAAGCATATAAAAGGCTTTTCTCTTCTTGGGGGAGAGCCTTTTGAAAAGGTTAACAGAGATGTTTTGTGCAGTGTTTTGCAAAAGATAAAGGAAACATACCCCGAAAAAGATATTTGGTGCTACACGGGATATGATTTTGAAAAAGACCTAACTTGCGGCACTTTGAATGATGACAGCACAAGAAAAATGCTTTCTTGTATTGATATTTTAGTTGACGGCAAGTTTGTTTTAGAAAAGAAAAACTTAAAGCTGCGCTTTAAAGGTTCGGAAAATCAAAGGATAATAGACGTAAAAAAGAGCCTTGAAAAAGGCAAAATAGTTTTATGGGACGGTGATACTAATGCAATGTGATGTAAGAATAAAAAAACTTCGTGAAAATGCGCAAATGCCAACCTATGGCAGTGAGTTTTCGGCAGGTGCAGACCTTTATGCGGCCATAGAAGAAAATATGGAGCTTTTACCGGGTGAGACAAAATTTATCCCAACAGGTCTTTCGTTTGAAATTCCGTCAGGATATGTTGGTCTTATTTTCGCCAGAAGCAGTCTCGGTACAAAAAGGGGACTCGCTCCTGCAAATAAGGTAGGTGTTATCGACAGCGACTATCGTGGTGAGGTTATGGTAGCGCTGCACAATCACTCCGGTGAAAAGCAAGTGATTGAACCTCTTGAAAGAGTGGCACAAATGGTTATTACCCCATTTTTAAGTGCAAATTTCGTTTTTAGCGACGAGCTTTGCGATACCGTGCGAGGCGAGGGCGGCTTCGGTTCAACAGGACGAAAGTGAGAAAAGTGCTGGAGCAGTAAAGCAGAAAGGATGGAAAAGGTAAATGAACAGCAAAGGTTATAAGATATTTTCTTATGTGAGTTTGGCTGTTACAGGAATATACTTCGTTTTGAATGTATGGTTTATTCTTAATCTTACTCTCGGCATTTTTCGAAACAGCTTTTTGT
Source organism: uncultured Faecalibacterium sp. (assembly GCA_964575375.1). GTDB lineage: Bacteria > Bacillota > Clostridia > Oscillospirales > Acutalibacteraceae > UBA6857. Next base: position 345 of record CAZNQI010000158.1, on the reverse strand, counting down.
CGGAAATAATGTTGCCTTTAGATGCTTACACCTGGCATATATTCGGTCTTTTTGCAATAGTTACTTTAGTTATAAAATGTATTAACGCTATGAAAACAGACAAGTCTTTTAAAAGCTTGTTGAAGCCAGATATAATTTTTCATTTAGTTTTTACAGCAGTAACCTTATTTTTGATGTACTTTATATTCTGTATTTTTAATTTGCCGTTATAAGTAATCGTTTTTAAGGATAAAAAAACAATGTCTGATTTTTTCTAAAAACTTTAGAAATTTTATTGACAAACAAACTCTTTTCTGCTATACTCATTCATACCGCATATTAAAGGCGGCGTGCTTTGTCATGCCA
>CAZNQI010000157.1:0-4134 GCA_964575375.1 uncultured Faecalibacterium sp. | reverse complement strand
AGCGTTTTTTGCGGATAGTGTGCCTGACATAAAGTAACCTTCTTTTTCTTCAAATTTTCTGCATAAAAAACAGCTTGCTAAAAAGCTTTGCAGTAAATGTCAGCTGTTTGAGCTTTGCTTTTTTGCTTACAGGTATATGCAATGTGTTAATAATACACCAAAACAATGCGAAAATCAATTAAATTTTATTATTTTATATATATTTATTTTTCAAAGCACAAATTTATTGTACACAATGCAAAAAAATACGGCTTTAAGAGTGAAAAAACTCCTTGAAGCCGTATTTGCTTTTATTTGCAATCCTTCAAAAGCTCAAAAAGATGCCTTTTTTGATACTTGATATTGACATATTTCATAATTCTTCTGTAGTATACGCCGTTGCTCAAACCGCCGATAACACCTATAATGGGCATACCTTGTATAAATTTAAGCACAAGCATATCCATAGCCATACATTTTGCAGTTTTTTGGATTTGCTCCTTCAGCTCGTTTTCCGTTGGTGTGTACGGAACGCTGTATTTTACAAGAGTATCAATTTCGCTGTTTAAAATGTCGAATTCATCGCTTTTACAAAGAGCACATTCAATCATTTTTAAAATAATTAATTGCTCTGCAGGCGTGTCGTACTGAAAACCGAAGCGCAGTGCGCCCTCATAAATATTACGAAGCAGTATGGTAACGAATATAACGATATCGGGCATACCGATACCTGCTGCACCCAATGCCGCACCCTCAATAGAGGTTAGGGCAGTATTGATAAGATCGTTTTGAAGTACCTTTTGTCTTAAGTGGCGAAGCTCTCTTTTGCTGTTAAGCTCTAAGGCGTATTTATGTACCTCGTAATCCTGCTTGATGTCTTCCTTGTTGTAGCTTTTTTCAATTATGGATGTACCCTTTTTGAATATCAGTGAAAACGCCATACAAAAAGCCTTTTCGAGACTGCTGCTCAGCTTTTTCGGTACCTTTTCTTCAATTTTTAATTTCCACTGCGGAGTTTCTCTGTTTGCGTTTTGGTTTTTTAGTATAATTTCTTTTCTGTCGAGCAATGTTATTTCACGCAGCAATTCAACTTTCTTTTCCGCCATTTTAACTTCTCCTAACAGGTATTGTTTTTTGCATTACACCATATCAAAATCTCTCTGTTGATTTTTTGTGATGCCGTGAGGTTATTATAACACACATTCATTCTATTTTGTATAAATAATATAAAATTTTTTAATTTTTAAAGAAAGGGAGTCTACTTGACTTGTTACGGATATTGGAATATAATTAAATTAATACCAAATGAAAAGAGGCGTTTTGTTATGTCAATTTTTTATGCAGCAAGAAAAGTTCTTTCTGTTGTGCTAACCTTTGTTATGATGCTTATATTCTCATCCGGCTCTGTAACATCATACACTGCTAAGGACAGCGAAAATGTAAAGCTTAATTTTACCGTTTTTTCCGATTGTCATATTGAGGGTAATAACTTCAAAACTTATGAGGTGTTCTCGAAAATTCTTCGTGAAGCAAAGGCTAACAAAGCAGGCAACGATGCTATCGTTTTTCTGGGCGACAACACAATGAACGGTCAAGAAATCGAAAGCTTATTCTTCTTCGGTGCTATTAATCAAGTTAAGCCGGCAAAGCAGGTGCTTACTGTTGTCGGCAACCACGATGTTGGCAACGGCGAGGGTGATTACGATGCACTTTCAGCTCGTTTTATGGGCTACAGCAATATTTTCTTCGATTTAGAGCTTCAAAAGCCATATTATTATAAGGTTATAAACGACTGCTATTTTATCGTTCTTGCAACTGAAAGAAGCACGGTAAATCAAGCCTACATAACCGAAACGCAGTATACTTGGCTTCAAAGCGTTCTCGACGAAGCTGCAGAAAAGGGCGCACCTATATTTGTTTTCAACCATTACCCACCGTATTATCTTGAGGGCGAAAACCAAAATGCACTCACAGATATTCTTAAAAATTACGATAATCTTCTTTACTTCTGCGGTCATACACATATCGAAATGAGCGAGAGCTCATTCTCAAATGTAAACGGTGTTAATACAATCTGGCTTCCGAAAACCACGGAACACGCTTATGAGGATTACGATACCGGTATCGGCGTACAGGTTGAAGTGTATGAAAATGAAATTCTTGTAAGAGGAAGAGATTATTATAACGGCGCCTGGATGGAAAATCTTACTTGCAGCTACGAGATTGACTAATTCCGTTTTTTAGTGTATAATATCGAAAAATAAATATTATATTTATTGTTAAAGACCAATTACGGTTTTCATAAACTTATAATTACCGAAAGGAGTTTACGCATGAAAAAGATCATCTGTAAGGTTGAATACGATACCGAAAAGTCAGAGCTTATTAAGAAAGTAACAAGTGGCGCTTTTGGCGACGCAGACGGCTATGAAGAAAGCCTTTATCAAACTGCTAACGGCAAATATTTTCTTTATGTAAACGGTGGTGCTGAATCAAAGTACCCGACAGAAAATATTACAAGAATGGCAGAGGCTAAGGCAAAAAAATGGCTTGCTGACAACGAATAAGGCTCATAATATGCGAAGAACAAAAAGCAGGGTACCGAAGTGCCTTGCTTTTTTAGTCGTTTTTTCACCTGCTCGGAGTATATTCATACGCCTTCGAGGTGAAGAAAACGCCTTCTTCATCATATTTTGAGCCTTATTACATAAGACTACATAATATACGAAGAACAAAAAGCAGGGTACCGAAGTGCTTTGCTTTTTTAGTCGTTTTTTTACCTGCTCGGAGTATATTCATACGCCTTCGAGGTGAAGAAAACGCCTTCTTCATCATATTTTGAGCCTTATTACATAAGACTACATAATATACGAAGAATAAAAAGGTGCTGTCAACAGTGCTTTTTTAGTTGTGGAGTTTGTTTCAAACAAAAAAACGACACCTCAATTTTGCTAATCAAGGTATCGTTTACTTATTCGTCAGTCATTTTGCATTTTGTATTAGAACAAGCTCTGTTTGTTTATAAAATTTCCACTTCCCATCCGAACGAATATATCTCGTCTGGGGATAAATCTATAATGCCTCTCTTTTGAGAAATATCGTCGGCTTTTTCAACGCTGTCGTTTATACCCTCCCAAGGCTCGATACAAACATACGAAGCACCGGGCTTTGCCCAAATTCCGAGATACGGGGCATTGCCGAAGTAAAAACGAACACTGCTCGAATGCTTATCGCTTTTGAGTGTTATGTGTTTCGATTTCATACCGCTTAAAATAAGAGCATCCTCGTTGAAAATATCCTTTGTTATAACGATATCGGTTTCATCGTTTAAATAGGCACTCTTATCACCCAAAAGAAGTGATTTTTGAAGGTCGATTTTCTCGCAGTATAATGTCTCTTTTTTGTCGAAAACCAATTTATCTCCGATTTCGCAGTTGAAAGCAGGATGTGCGCCGATTGAAAAATACATAGTGGTGTCGTTGTTATTTGAAACAAGATGAGTAACCGAAAGAGAGTTATTATGAAGTGTAAAAATAACGGTTAAGTCAAACTTAAAAGGATAAACCTTAAGCGTTTCTTCGGTGCTTAATAAGCGAAAGCACAAGCTGTTCTCATCTTGAGAGACGAATTGCCACATCATTCGCCTTGCAAAGCCGTGCTTTGGCATATCGTACTCTACACCGTTTAAACGGTACTTGTCATCTAAAAGTCTGCCGATTATCGGAAAGAGAATAGGGGATTGCCCCGACCAAACGCTCTCATCGCCTTGCCAAAGATACTCTTTGCCGTTTTGCTTTGAATATATACTGCACAGTTCACAGCCTAAGTCCTTGACAGATACTTTTAAATAATCATTTTCAATAGTGTATATCATAAATTCCTCCTTTAGGTTGCTGAGTACTTAACACTCTATTCTTGACTACTTTTTATCGTAAGTCATTTTGCATTTTGCACTTTGCATTTTGCATTTTTACGGTCTAAGTCCCATACCACCCTCAAGAGTAAGAGTTTCACCGTTTAAGTATTTGAAGTCGGGATTTGCAAGCTGAACACAAACTCTGCCGATTTCAAGCTCTGCATCACCGAAATGACCTGCAGGAGGCATTTTTACATTCGCCTTGAACGCATCGGGATATGCCTTTTCAAAGTTTTCAA
>CAZNQI010000156.1:2118-4156 GCA_964575375.1 uncultured Faecalibacterium sp. | reverse complement strand
TGCCTGTTGATTGGTATAACGGTGGAATGGAACACGTAACTAGACATCTTATCTATTCTCGTTTCTGGCATAAGTTCCTTTATGATATCGGCGTTGTTCCTTGTGAAGAACCGTATGCTAAGAGAACTGCTCAAGGTCTTATACTCGGACCCGACGGTGTAAAAATGAGTAAATCACGCGGAAATGTTATTGATCCGAATGAGGTTGTTGATACTTTCGGTGCCGACGTACTTCGTACTTATGTATTGTTTATGGGTGACTATGAGCAAGCAGCTCCATGGTCGGAGAGCAGTGTTAAGGGTTGCAAGCGTTTTATCGATAGAGTTTGGAATCTCCAAGAAATTTTAGTTGACGGTGATGAATATTCAAAGGAGCTTGAAACTGCTTTTAACAAAACAATTAAAAAGGTTTCAGAGGATATTGAATCACTTAAATATAACACCGCAATTGCGGCACTTATGTCTCTTATCAATGATATCTATGATGCAGGGCAGATCACAAGAAAAGAGCTTAAGACTTTCATATCGTTGCTTAACCCGTTTGCCCCTCACGTTACAGAGGAGCTTAATGAAATTATGGGTAATACCATAATGCTTGCTTGCAGTGAGTGGCCGGTATATGACGAAGCAAAGTGCGTAGACAGTGAAATCGAAATCGTTGTACAAGTTAACGGTAAGGTTAGAGCAAAGCTTAATGTACCTGCTGATATCGAGTCAGCTGATGCAATAAAACTCGCAAAGGAAAACGATAAAATAGCTTCTGAAATTCAAAACAAAACAGTTGTAAAAGAACTGTATGTTAAGGGCAGATTGGTTAATATCGTTGTAAAATAATCTTTAGTGGCAGGTTGATACCTGCCACTTTTCTTATAGGTGAAAAAACTTTTGAGTGTCGTTATTTCACCTTTATTCAACAAAAAAATAAGTTAAAAGGTTTGATTTGGGAGACAAATTTACAAATTTCGATAAATATTTTCACTTTTTTTGAAAAAGGTATTGCAATTTTTAAAACAGAGTGGTATAATTCCACTGTGGTTAAATTACACTCAAAAGGAGCGAAAAAAATGGAAATTAACAGAAAAAGCACAAAATTACCAAAAACGGAAATGAATCGTGAAATTATTATCAGCGAGATTTTGCGACAAATCGGAGTTCCACCCAAACTTAAAGGATACGAATATCTGAGAAGCGCAATTTTAATGACACTTGATAATTCAAAATTTAAACACTCTTTGGTAAAATCGGTATACGGAATAATTGCTGATGAAAACGACACAAAAGTTTATTGCGTCGAAAGAGCAATGCGAAACGCAATTGAGGTTGCTTGGAACAGATGCGATGTAGAGACCGTTGAATCATACTTTGGATATACAGTTGATGCTTCAAAAGGAAGACCAACTAATTCTGAATTCATAACAACAATTAGTGATATTGTTTCGGTTGAGTATTCTGCATTCTGTAATGACGAAAAAGTTATTTAGTAAAAAATTAAAGTTTGTCAGTAATTATTTGAATAAGTTTTTTTAAGAAAAAGTTTACAAAGTAATCGTTTCTTAATATTGACACAGTTATCGTTAATAATTATAATTATTGTATTATGGTTATTTAGAATAGCTATGTCGATGTTAGAGAGGAAGTTGTAAATGGATTTTAAGAAGTTTATAAAAGGTGCGCTCAATAAACCTGAGGATGACGACAAAATAGAGTATTTTAATTTAAAAAGCAGAGTATCAGGTTATATATTAACAAGATCTGAAAAAGAGTTAGTCGGTGCGTCTTGTTTTTATGAGATTGATATTACAAAGTTGTGGGAAGAATTTCAAAGCTTCCGTCAGGAGTGCGGTTATCATCTTTCTTTCAATGTTTTGATGATGAGAGCGATGGTTGAAGGCTTGAAAGCGGCTCCCAGACTTAATGCACACATTGATTATAATTACACGACTTCTTGCGGCAAATTAATTATAAAAAAACATATGGATATTGCCATGCCGACTATTATTGAAGATGGTGTTACTTATCCGATTAAGGTCAGAAGGGCA
>CAZNQI010000156.1:0-2108 GCA_964575375.1 uncultured Faecalibacterium sp. | reverse complement strand
ACTTTGACAGAGTTCTTTTTGATAATATCGCTCAAAGAACAGTTGGTTTCCTTCTTAAAGGTAAATTGATTTCAACTGTTGCGCAGACTGTAACAGGATATGTTGGCAAGAACAAAGTTGCAACACTTAAAGGCTTGTTTGAAAGAGCGCCGAGAGATGGCAGTTCTCTTTTGATGGAAGACCTAAATGAAGGTACTGTGTGCTTTACCAACTGGGGTTCACTTTATAATAAACTTGATAGACTTCAGGTTGCGTGGACACCACTTCTTTATCCGCAAGTGTTCCTTTTTGGAATTGGTGTTGCTCAAGACAGAAACTATGTTGTTAAAAAAGAAAACGGTGAAATAGACGTGGTAACTAAAAAAATATTACCTGTAAATTTTGTATTTGACCACAGAATCGGAGCGTTAAATGACGTTTTGCCGTTTATGAAAGCGATTGATGCAATTACTGAAAACCCTGAAGTAATTAGAGAATGGTAATAAAAAATCAGCACTTACCGTTGGTAGGTGCTGATTTTTTATATATATACCTTTTGATGACTTTTAATTTTTTGTAAAGCACTTTTTTCAAGGCGGGAGACTTGTGCTTGAGAAATTCCAATTTCGTTTGCAACCTCGGTTTGGGTCATCCCATTCATAAATCTTAATGAAAGAATACATTTTTCCCTTTCGCCCAAATCATTTATAGCTTTTTTTAGAAGGATTTCATCAATCCAATTAATGTCGCTGTTTCCGTCGCTTATTTGATCCATAACATAAATTGTATCTCCGGCATCAAAATATACCGGTTCGTACAGAGATACCGGTTCAACAATCGCTTCTAACGCTATTACCACCGCTTCTCTTTTTACTCCGAGTTCTTTTGCGATTTCTTCAACGGTAGGCTCTCTTTGCGTTTCATTTATGATTCTTTCTTTAACTTTCATTGCATGATATGCCGTGTCTCTAATGGACCTGCTCACACGAATTGGGTTGTAATCTCTCAAATACCGTCTTATTTCGCCGATTATCATTGGAACGGCATAAGTGCTGAAACGCAGATTTAATGTAATATCAAAGTTATCTATTGCCTTTATGAGTCCTATACATCCTACTTGAAACAAATCATCTAAGTTTTCGCCTCTGGAAGAAAATCGCTGGATAACGCTTAAAACAAGCCTCAAATTTCCGTTTATTAATTCTTCACGGGCTGTTTTGTCTCCTTGCTTCGTCTTTTTTAAAAGTTCGTTTTTTTCGCTTTCGTTTAACAGCTTTAATTTTGATGTGTCGATGCCACAAATTTCAACTTTGTTAAAATGACTCAACTAAATTACCTCCAAGGTATTCTCTTGAATTTTATTATTGCCTTAAGTTGGAGTATTTAGTAATTGTAAAATTTAACAAGAAAACCTTTTTGAAGGCTGATTTTCTATTTGCATTATTAATCTTCGTATTGATAAAAGAAAAATTAAATGTTATAATCTTTAAAAAATTAATAATAGGTGGGTATAATATGACATTTCAAATCATTGGCAATCAATTTGTTAAGGACGGCAAAGAAATTAAATTGATTTCCGGGGCAGTGCATTATTTTAGAAATATGCCTGATACATGGCCGGATATTTTTAAAAAGATGCGTGCTATGGGCTGCAACTGTGTTGAGACATATTGTGCGTGGAACTTGCATGAAAAAAAGCCGGGTGAATTTGATTTTGAAGGTAATTTGAATATAGCTGAATTTATTTCATGTGCTCAAAAAGAAAACCTTATGGTTATTGTAAGACCGGGACCTTACATTTGTGCCGAATGGGAATTTGGTGGTTTGCCTTGGTGGATACAAGCTGATGATGAAATTGAAATTCGTTGTTCAAACAAGGCTTATATTAAGTATTTCGATAGATATTTAAGCCGTATGTTTGATGAAATACGACCTCTTCTTTGTACAAACGGCGGTCCTGTAATAATGCTGCAGTGCGAGAATGAATATGGCTATTACGGTGATGATAAGGCTTATCTCAAATATCTTTACAAAAGCTATAGAGATAAAGGAATTGATGTACCTCTTTTTACTTCAGACGGTACAAGCAAAGATAATCTTTTGGACGGATACATCGAAGGTTGTATGGC
>CAZNQI010000155.1:2364-4169 GCA_964575375.1 uncultured Faecalibacterium sp. | reverse complement strand
CCATACGGCTGACACCTTCCTCAGTGAGGAAGGCTTTCTTGGCTCCTTCTTTGAGAGAGCAAACATTCAAACTCCTCACTTCTAACTCCTCACTTCTAACTTCTGACTCCTAACTCCTCACTCCTAACTCCTCACACCTAAAAAAGGACAGGCTGCGATTGTACAAAAGCACCTGTCCTTTTTGTATTAACTTTAAATTATGCTTCCCTTTCAGCCAATTCTCTCTTTTCTCTAACGTGAGCATAGATAGGCTCAAGCTTTTCCTTTGTAAGAGGATAGCCAAATCTCATAAGAAGCCACACACCTGTGTAAACTACAGCAGGTATTATAGTACAAATAAGCATAATCTTTTTACTTGTATTGTTTTCTGTGATAAAGCCGTTTCCTGCTGTATCGCTGTCATACTTTGCCCACTGAAGAAGGAACAAGCCTGCACCGTCGGCAATAGTTTGACCAAGCTTACGAGAGAATGTGTAAACAGCATAAACAGCACTTTCATTTCTGATACCCGTTGTGTATTCCTGATAGTCGATAACATCCATAACAACAGCCCAGCAAGTAAGGCTAACAAAGGTATATCCGAAGCCGATAAGAAGAAGTGCAAGCATAAACAACCATGCCGGGAAAATGCCTGTTTCAGGGTTGAGCTTATCTATAATGCTTTGATTGTTTGCACAGATTGCAAGAGCAACAGATGCGATTGCCGCAATAACGGAAAATTTACCGCAAAGCTCTTTCTTACCGTATTTAGCAGAAAGCTTAGGAGTAAACAACACAAGACAAACCATCGGAAGGTAGTTGCAGATTGTACCGAGAACGCCAAGGCTTGTGTTTGTGAAATAGTTTTTATAAAGATATGTGTTGAAAGAGTTGAACTGAAGCTGACCGCTGATAAGAACACCTGCAAGAGCTACGGTTACAAACGGACGTGATTTTAAAAGTCCGATATATGTTTTCTTAAGATCCACATTAGGCTCAGCCTCTGAAGGAACTCTTTCCTTAGTGGTCTTAAATCCCCAAAGATAGAAAATTATGGAAAGAATACCCATAATAAGGCCGAAAATAAACATTTTGTTGCCATCGGCAATTTTAATGATTTCACCTGTTGTCTTGTCAATTTCAGCAACAGCTTCGCCCGTTGTGGGGTCTTGCGCCATTTTGGCTGAATAAATAACAAACGGAGCAATAAGCGATACTACTGCACCACCGACACCTGAGCCGATACTGCGGAAGGTTGAAAGAAGGTTTCTTCCGTTAGGGTCATCAGTGATAACCGAAGCGAGTGAACCGAAAGGAATGTTCATACCGGTATACATCATACCGTAGAAAATATATGTTACGTAACATATTGCAAGAAGAATACCCTCACTCGTTGTAAACTTTTGGTAAGGCAAAAAGCAAAGTATTGTTGAAATACCCAAAGGAAGCGCTACCCATTTAAGGTAAGGGCGGAACTTACCGTCCTTTGACGGCGCTCTTTTTGCAACGATTGCGCCCCAAATAGGGTCATTGATACAGTCCCACAAACGGGAAATGATAAACATAATACCTGCTTTTACCGGCGCAATTTTTAAAACGTCCGTCATAAAAAGCTTGAGGTAGCTTGAAATATATGTAAGGTTAAACATATTGCCTGCTTCGGCAATGGTGTAGCCTGCGGCATCCTTTATACCAATTTTATTAGGATGCTCATTAACCGGCTTTTCTTTTACTTTCTTTTCTTTAGCCATCGTTTTTACTCCTTTTTAATAAATTAAGAGAACAAGCCCTCTTTGATTGTGATTTCGCCCGGTGTAAAGCCTGCC
>CAZNQI010000155.1:0-2354 GCA_964575375.1 uncultured Faecalibacterium sp. | reverse complement strand
TTCAACAGCCTCGATAAGCAGCTTGTCGTCAATGTCTTTTTTCATACTGCAAGCGGCTGTACCCTTTTGGAAGTCTGCCTTCACTTTAGAAACTCCGTCAATCGCCGAAAGTGCTTCTTCAACAGCCTTTGCACAGTGTGCGCAGTGCATACCCGTTACTGAAATAATTTTTTTCACAACACATCATTCCTTTCAAAACAATAATGTCCACACCACTATAGAATACACCATTTGATATAAAAAATGCAAGTGGTTTAATAAAATTTAAGCATACACTTGCCAAAATAAAAAAAGACTGCGAAGAATACGCAGAAATTTATAAATAAAACAACAAAAGCCATTATCAATGTATTTACGATTAAAATTTACTGTACATATCGGCAAATAATAGCATTATACGACACATAAAATTCAATATTGACGTGTAAAGCAAATATGTGTATGATATAATTAGTATAAAGAAAAGGTGTATTGCAATGGACGAATTACATATAGGAAAATCCAAATACAAGCTTGTAAGAATTGTTGATGAAAAATTCACCCGTGATATAAGCGGCCACAGACACGGTGCGCAAAGCTATGAAATTCACTACTGTATGAACGGCAGCGGTGAGCTTGCAACAGAAGACAGTACATATCCCCTCAGAAAAAATATGCTGTATATGACAGGCCCCGGTATCTGGCACAGACAGCTTGTCAACAAAAAAGAGCCCCTGTGTGAGCTTTGTCTTTATATTCAGCTTGTTACCAAAGGGAACGATATATTATCCAACAATTTTAACTCTACACATTTCTGGATAGGACAGGCGAACACTCAGCTTCAGCAGATTTTCGAGCTTCTTTACGGTACACTGAGCAAGAACTCTATCTATTCAAAGGAGCTCGGAATACATCTTTCGGAATTGATAATAACAGAAATGTCTTATTTGTATTCGGAAAGCCTTGTTGCCGCCGATAAAGATACTCCCGACGATAAAAAGTTTATAATTATTGACGAAGCCTTTCTTTTTGACTATGCAAGTATAACCGTAAATGAGCTCTCTGACAGAATAGGTCTTTCCGTAAGACAGACTCAAAGGGTACTAAAGCAGTTTTACGGTGTAACCTTCAGAGAAAAGTGTATGAAGTCTCGCCTTGAAGCGGCATATATAATGTTAAAGAAAGGCAAGGGTGTAAGTCAGGTGGCTTACGATGTGGGCTATGCCGACACACCGTCTTTTATCAGGGCATTTAAAAAAATGTACGGCAAAACGCCGTCAAAAATATTAAAAGAAAATATTAATGTTTAAAGGAGAACAGTATATGGAAAATATTGAACTTATCAAAGAACAAATCTGTGATGTCTGTCATAAAATGTGGCAGCTCGGCTGGGTTGCGGCAAATGACGGCAACGTAAGCGCAAGACTCCCTGACGGCAGAGTAATTGCAACACCCACGGGTATCAGCAAGTCCTTTATCACGCCCGACAAGCTTGTTATTTTGGACAAAGAGGGCAACATTCTCGAAGCTCAGGAGGGCTACAGACCTTCAAGTGAAATCAAGATGCACCTTCGCTGTTATGACAAGAGAGAGGATGTTTTCAGTGTAATTCACGCACATCCCCCGGGTGCAACGGGCTTTGCCGTGGCTCACAAGGCTATGGATATGTACAATATGATTGAAGACGTGGCGGTTATCGGCTCGGTACCTCTTACCCCCTACGGTACACCATCAACATCGGAGGTGCCCGACTCAATTGAGCCGTACCTCGAAGAACACGACGTAATGCTTCTTGAAAATCACGGCGCACTTGCTGTGGGCAGTGATGTTATCACCGCTTTTTACAGAATGGAAAGCCTTGAGCTTTGGGCAAAAATCACAATCAACGCCGTTATTCTCGGCGGTAGCCACGATATAAGCAGAGATAATATTCAAAAGCTCATAGACCTTCGCGGTTATTACAGAGTTACCGGCAGACACCCCGGCTATAAGGTCTTTAACCCCGAAGACGATATGCTTCATAAAAAAGATTAAGGAGTGATACTATGCTTAAAGGAATATCACCTGTAATATCACCCGACCTGCTTAAAGCACTTGCCGAAATGGGGCACGGCGACGAGCTTGTTATTGCAGACGGCAATTTCCCTTGCCACAGTGTGGGTAAAAACGCTGTTGTTATCCGAGCTGACGGACACGGCGTACCCGAAATGCTTGACGCAATTTTGAAGCTCATTCCCCTTGATACATACACAGAAAAGCCGGTTGCCCTTATGGAGGTTGTAAAGGGAGACACCTGCGGCACTCCCGAAATATGGAAAACCTACGAGGAAATCCTCACAAAATATGAACCCGAACATCACGAGATAGATTACACC
>CAZNQI010000154.1:0-4206 GCA_964575375.1 uncultured Faecalibacterium sp. | reverse complement strand
GTTGAAAAGCAATACGACGGTGAGGACAGAATTCTTGTTGCTTCTCCAAAAGTTCCTACCTATGATATGCAGCCCGAAATGAGCGCTTATGAGGTTACCGAAAAGGTTGTTGAAGCAATCAAGACAGGCAAATACGATGCTATCATTCTCAACTTTGCAAACTGCGATATGGTAGGTCATACAGGTATTTTCGACGCTGCAAAGGCTGCTGTTGAGGCTGTTGACACATGCGTCGGCAAGGTTTACGATGCAGTTATGGAAATGGACGGTGTTATGCTTATAACTGCCGACCACGGTAACGCAGACAAGATGTACGAGGAGGACGGCTCACCGTTCACAGCTCACACAACATTCCCCGTACCGTTCGTTGTTTGTGGCTACGATTGCACACTTCGTGAGGGTGGCAAGCTTTGCGACATCGCTCCTACAATGCTTAAGATTATGGGCCTTGCACAGCCTGCAGAGATGGACGGCGAGAGCATCGCTCAATAAATGCAGAATGCAAAATGCAAAATGCAGAATGACTGACGAGGTCGCAAGTTCTTACTCTTTTATAAAAAAAGCAATAAACCGACAGGGAAATAATCTCTGTCGGTTTTATTCGTTAATTTACTTATTTATCCGTATGGAATATTGACGGTACAAACGGCTTTGCTTCTTTAAGCTTAATTTCAATGATTACAGACTCTATCGAAGCGATGAAGAAAATTGTACCAACTATACCGAGAAGTACATTTATCGATACAATGTGGAAAAGGAACGGTGAAGCTGCTACCGCTACACCTAAAAGCTTGTCAAAGTAGGTGTGAGGGAATGAAAGCTTCTTAAACTTAAAGAATGAAATCATAGCTGAAGTGAAGAACAAGCAGAACGATACTGCGATCCAAACAATAAACCAAGGAGCGATCAGCTTTTGCACGATGAGTACCTTAACAGGAGCAAGTCCTATAAGACCGTCGCCTATTGTGTCAAGTGTTACACCTAAAACACTGCAAACATCAAACTTTCTTGCAAGATAACCGTCGAGTGCGTCGGTTGATGCTGAAATACCGTAAATAATCAAAAATTCGGTTGAAAACTCATCAAAGAAGATAAGTAAAATAAGTGCCCCGACGATTCTTATACACGATACAATATTTGGTAAATGCTTTTTCATTAATATACAATCCTTTCTGTTTCATTGCGACATATTAGTTTTTGTCTGTGCAATTGCTTTTATTATATCCGAAAGCAGCTATAAGACCCACTGCACTACACAGTAACGCCGAGCCTATTCCTTTTGCGAAGCTTGTCGACTGTGCAGTATCATTAAAAAGCTGCGGAAAAGCCAAAGACAGTATCAGCAGCAGCACTGTAATGCTCACCGAAATCACCATCGCCACACCAAGTTTTTCTTTCATAACCCCACCCCTTTTCATAATTAGATTATTTACAATTAAAATATTCGCTTTTTTTGTTGATTATATACCCAAAGTCGGCAAAAGTCAACTCTTTTGAGTTAATTTTTCTTAATGAAATAGTATAAACTATAATTAAGAGAACATTATTCGGGGGTGCTTTTATGGATGTCGGCAGTGCAGTAAGGCTTCGCATTTTAGAGCTTTGCGACGAATACAATATAACTGTTAATAAGCTCGCTACTCTTTGCGGTATAACCCAATCAACACTTAACAATATTATCAACGGCAGAAACAACAGCACAACGGTTTCAACTGTCAAAAAAATCTGCGACGGGCTTAACATCACGCTTGTAGATTTTTTTAGTTCCTGCGTTTTCGATAAGCTCGAACAAGAAATAAAATAAAGACTACAAACTAACTAAAATGTCGGAATGTAGTCTTTTTTTAATAATACATTAGGCTATATATTTAAGCTTATCTCATAACAAGCCAAGCAATAATGATTTCAAAAAGAAGTTCAATCTTATCCTCAAAGCTTCTTATGACCTCTTTTTCCTTGTCGGTTACTATACCTGTTGAAGCATCAATCTCGCAGGAGTACTTTGCTTCAAAGCCGTTGCGAAACTCTATTTCGTAAACAGCTCTGCCGTCGTCATATTCCTCTTTAGCTTTAAGGAACTGAATTTCCGAAACATTAAAGCCAAATTCTCCTACGGCGATTTCTTTTGCCCTTTCGAGTGTAACTGCCTGTTGATGCACTTCAACTGCGACTGCTTGCGAAGCACCTTCAAGCGATGCTGTTTTTCTGTATTCGGTTTCGCTGTCCTTGGAAAGTATTGCACCGTCGCTCGCTCTGACTTCATACTCGTACTCACCTACTAAATTTTCGCCGAGTGCTACGGCAAATTCAACCTCGTAATACTTAATTCCGTCGTCATAATCAAGCTCGGCTCTTGAATAAAGGGTATTCTCTGCGTTATATCCTGCGTCCTCAAGTGCTATTGATATTGCCTGTTCTCTTGTAATATCGGCTGCAAGTGCTGTGAGCGAAACTGCAAATACAAGAACAAATGTTAATGCGAATGATAAGATTTTCTTAAAATTGTTTTTCATAAGTTTTCCACCTTTCTTCAATTTGTAATGTAATGTTGTTTATTACAATTAAATAATACTGTCTGAAAATTAAAGAACGATTAGAAAATACAATAAAATTAAAACTTCCGAAAAAACTTTTACAGTAATTTCGGAAGTTGTTTTTTTAAAGCTTAAATCTGTCAAAAAAGCTCTTTTTTTCCTCGCCGATGGTTGTACCGTCGTCGATATTATTCTTCGGCTTATCTGTCAAGGTTGCATCGAACTTTCTTAAAAGCTCCTCTTGCTGTGCTGTGAGCTTCTTCGGTACCTCAACGATAATCTTAACATACTGGTCGCCCTTACCTCTTGAGGAGAGCTGCTGAATACCTCTGCCTCTGAAACGGAAAACGTCGCCCGGCTGTGTACCTGCGGGAAGCTCGTATTTTACCTTACCGTCAAGTGTCGGGATATAAAGCGTATCGCCGAGAGCCGCTTGTGCGTAGGTTACGTTAACCTCGCACCAAACGTCAAAGCCGTCTCTTTCAAAGAACGGGTGAGGTCTTACGTTAACATTAACTCTAAGGTCGCCTGCAGGGCCACCGTTTACGCCCGGGTTACCTCCGCCACGAACATTGAGTGTCTGTCTGTCGTCGATACCTGCAGGGATATCAATTTCTGCAGTTTGTCTCTTTCTTTCAAAGCCGACACCACGGCAATGACCGCAGGGGTTAAGTATAGTTTTACCTCTGCCGCCACATTCAGTACACTGTCTTGTTGTACTCATAACACCAAAGGCTGTTCTTTGCTGTACCTGCACTTGACCTCTGCCGCCACAGGTCTTACAGGTAACGGGGCTTGTGCCTTTAGCGGCACCCGAGCCGCCACATTCGCTGCACTTTTCACTGCGCTCAACAACAACGCTCTTTTTGCAGCCCTTTGCAGCCTCTTCAAAGGAAATAGTAACGGTAGTTTGCACATTTGAGCCTTTTCTCGGAACATTCGGGTTTTGCTGACGTGTCGAACCGCCGAAGCCGCCGAAGCCACCACCGAACATACTGCCTAAAATATCACCAAGGTCAAATGCATCGCCAAAGCCGCCAAAACCACCTCCACCGAAGCCGCCTGCACCGAAGTTAGGGTCAACGCCTGCGTGGCCGTATTGGTCGTATCTTGCCTTTTTATCGCTGTCCGAGAGTACCTCGTATGCTTCGTTAGCTTCCTTGAACTTTGCCTCTGCTGTTGCATCACCGGGATTGAGGTCGGGGTGATACTGCTTTGCCAATTTTCTGTATGCTTTTTTTATTTCGTCATCTGATGCACTTTTTGAAACACCTAAGACTTCATAATAATCTCGTTTATTCTCTGCCATTTAATATGTTCCTTCCAAATGGATTTATATACCATTTTTGGAGCTGCCCGAAAACAGACAGCTCCCAATGTTTTGTTTATTCTGCTTCAATCAGTTAGCATCTGTGAAGTTAGCATCTGTGTAGCCTGCATCAGAGTAGCCTGTATCAGCATCGCCTGCGTTAGGGTCAGCGTAGCCTGCGCCTTGTGCAAAATCGTCAGGGTTAAAGCCTCCCTGTGCGCCTGCAGCACCCTGTGCCTGCTGATAAAGCTTTTCGGAAATCTTGTAGAACGACTGTGTAAGAGCTTCCTTTTCGTTCTTGATGAGGTTGATATCCTCACCCTTGAGAGCGTTCTTAAGAGCGTCAAGTCTTGTTTGAATTTC
>CAZNQI010000153.1:3933-4241 GCA_964575375.1 uncultured Faecalibacterium sp. | reverse complement strand
TAAAAAAATTAAGCTGAAACACATCTGCTTTTGTTTTGCTTTTTGGTCTGCGCTTCGTGGGCAGTCCCATACGGTACAATGAACTGTATACACTAAGACTAACACTACTCTACTGCTTACTACTCCGTTTTTGCATCACAAAATTATACAAATAAGTCCGCTACAGCCCTCATTTATAACCTTTTCGAGTGTTTCTTGAAGCTTCATTCTTGCCTCGGCAGGCATCTTGTAAAGCTTGTTGTGCAGTCCCTCGTTCACCAAGCTGTCCAAGGTTTTACCGAAAATATTTGACTGCCATATCTTTGATG
>CAZNQI010000153.1:3467-3923 GCA_964575375.1 uncultured Faecalibacterium sp. | reverse complement strand
TGGACTGCCAGATAGAGGCGGGATCCTCTTCAAATTCCTTGAGCAGATACATTATCAGCTCCTCCGATTGACTTTCCGTACCGACAATCGGTGCAACTTCGGTTGTTATGTTGGCTTTAAGCATATGAATCGACGGTGCAGATGCCTTAAGGCGCACTCCGTATCTGCCGCCCTGCTTCATTATTTCAGGGTCGTCAAGTGTCAGCTCTTCCATAGTTGGCATAACTATTCCGTAGCCTGTGCTTTCTACCTCTTTGAGTGCAGTTTTAAATCTTGCGTACTCCTTCTCTGCCTTTGAAAGCTCAATAAGCTTCGCCAAAAGCTGTTGTTCGTCGTGTATTTCCATATTCGTTTTTTCGCTGAGCACCTTATAGAATAAATCGGGCGAAATGCCGATGCTTATACTTACCGAGCCTGCAGACAAGTCCACGTCCTCTATTTTGCAAGACTGTACGG
>CAZNQI010000153.1:0-3457 GCA_964575375.1 uncultured Faecalibacterium sp. | reverse complement strand
CATTTTCGGATTTCCTCAAGAAAACTGTTTGCGTCCTTAACCCTTGAAACATTCTTCGCTGCCGAAAGCACGGCAGAATAAATACCGTCTCTTAATTCGTGTCCCTTTTCAAGCTTTGTTACCCAGCGAGGAAAGTCGAGCTTGATTTCACTTATCGGGAACTCATAAAGCAAGCTGCTTAATATCTCGCCTATTTCCTTTTGCGAAAGCTCAAGGCAGTTAACAGGCATAACGCACACACCGTATTTTTCGCTCAATTGCTTTGCAAGCGCCGTACATTCATCGCTTTTCGGCTCTTTACTGTTTAAAAGCACCACAAATGGCTTTTCTATTTCCTTAAGCTCGCTTATTACTCTTTCCTCTGCTTGCTCGTAATCCTGCCTTGAAATGTCGCTTATCGTGCCGTCGGTCGTTACAACCAAACCGATTGTGGAGTGTTCTGTTATTACCTTTTTAGTACCGATTTCAGCAGCCATATTAAACGGTATGTCCTTTTGAAACCAAGGCGTTTTTACCATTCTCGGCTTTTCGTTTTCTATGTAGCCCAAAGACCCCGGTACTATATAACCGACACAGTCGATAAGTCGTACACTGAACCTTACCGAATCGTCAACCGTCAGCTCCACGGCGTCCTCGGGTATGAATTTCGGCTCGGTTGTCATTATTGTTCTGCCTGAAGAAGATTGCGGCAACTCATCTTTTGCTCTTTGTTTTTTGGCTTCATCGGAAATATTGGGTAAGACAAGCACATCCATAAATCTTTTTATAAAGGTAGATTTACCCGTTCTCACAGGGCCAACAACGCCAATATAAATATCCCCGGCTGTGCGAGTTGCCATTGAATTATAAATACTCGTATTTGTCATGTCTTGCGTCCTCTTTTCAAAAATTCTTCATTAAATTTCTATGCATGAATATTTTATGTTATTCTAAATAAACACACGAAAAGAAAAAATAAAGTGCAAGACAAACAAAAAATGAGACAGCTTCAAATTGAAGCGCCCCATTTTTTTGTGTGTTTCCTTATATAATAATGGAAAAAATCAAAGCATAAACTTGCTGATAAGTACGATACAAACAATGCCCATAAATACGCAAAGGCCAACCATTGTTGAGTTGAGAATGTCAACTGCCTTCTTGTCGTAGCCCTTCTTAACAGCACCCTTGTACCAAAGCCAGCTGATGAATTGAAGAATGAATGTTGCAGCGAATAAAGCAGAAAAGAACTTCTTTGCCTTTGTTGCGATGCTCGGGTCTTTCTTTGACTTCTTTGGCGCAGCGGGAGCAGGAGCTACTTGCTGTACGATTGCTTGTTGAGCATATACAGGAGCTTGCTGTGCATAAATAGGAGCCTGCTGTGCATAGATAGGAGCTGCTTGAGCTGCAGGGTCAAGAGCTTCCTGTACAGGAGCAGAAGCTACTACTGTTTCAGCAGCTTCGTCAGCTGTAGGAGCAACCTGTGAAAAAACCTCTGTATTTTCAACAGTTACTTCTTCGGCTACCTTTTGGCCACAGATAAAACAAAAATCCGAATTGTCTTCAATTGTGTTACCGCAAAATTTACAAATCATTACAATATCCTCCTTAAAGCAAAAGGATTTACAAGTTAAACATAAACCATTTTGCCTATTTATAGGTTGATTATAACATTATTTTTTTTTATTTACAATAGGAAATCAAAATAATTTCAGCAATTTTTTTATGATTTATACATAAACAACAATCTTTCTGCCCAAAATTTTATTTGTAATTTAAATGAATTAAGGGAGCGAAAAAACATAAAACGATTGAAAACAATTTTCGGCGGAATCTCCATAGGTTTTATAAATGCTGTTTTCGGTGCAGGCGGCGGGATTATCGCTGTATCCCTTTTAAAGAGTATGGGGCTCAGCCAAAAAAAGGCGCAAGCTACGGCCTTATCGGTTATTCTGCCCATAACGGTTATCAGTGCTGTTATGTATTACATTAACGGCTATTTTAAGCTTAACGATGCTCTTTATTTAATCCCTTTCGGTCTTTTGGGTACTGCCGCAGGCTCGTGTCTTATGGGAAAAATTCCCGACAGAGCTTTGAGAATTGCTTTTTGCATTTTTATGATATACACGGGCGTCAGAATGATTTTGAAGTAAGGCAGATTTTATGATTTATTTGATTATTGCAGGTTTTTTATCCGGTGTTTTAAGCTCACTCGGCTTTGGCGCAGGCAGTATTTTAATAATATATCTCACAGGCTTTGAAAGCATAAGCCAAAAAAATGCACAGGGTATAAATCTGTTGTTCTTTATCCCCTGTGCGCTTTGCAGTGTTATTTATTATAAAAAGAAAAAACTGATTGAAAAAGAAGGCACCTTTTTGTTAATCGTTTTCGGTATTATCGGTGCCCTGTCAGGTTATCTCGTTTTGAACAGTATCCCGTCGCATCTTCTTTCAAAATTTTTCGGTGCCTTTTTGATTATACTTTCATTCCGAGACTTCCTTTCGATTTTAAAATCGTACAGAAAAAAATAAAACATAGCCGCAAGAAACATCCTGCAGCTATGTTTTTGATGAAACTGATTTTCAGAAAATTCCGAATTTTCTCAAGCCTTTGCTTCACAGTAAAGACATCTGTAAACTCTGTTTTCCTTGTCTGTCAAAATGAAAATCTGCTCAAGCTCCTGCTCGCAGGAAGTGATACATCTTGGGTTTTTGCACTTTAACACATCGTGAAGTCTTTCGGGCAAATCTACATTGCTCTTTGCCACAAGCTTACCGTCTCTTATTACGTCGATCGTAACACCCGGGTCGATATAGCCGAGAGCTTCGAGATTGAGTGGAATATCGCTGTCTATTTTGATGATATCCTTTTTGCCCATTTTCTTGCTGCTTACATTCTTTATGATTGCAACACTGCATTCTAGCTTATCAAAGCCGAGAAGATGATAAATTCTCATTGCATTTCCTGCTGTAATATGGTCGATTACAACGCCTTCTTTAATTGAATCTATATGCATAATTTTAATCTCCTCCCTTTAGTCAATATGAATACCGAGAAGCTCCATAATAAGAGCCATACGAACAAACTTGCCGCAAAGTGCCTGCTCAAAATAGCAAGCTCTCGGGTCGCTGTCAACATCCACCGAAATTTCATTAACTCTCGGAAGAGGATGCAATATTGTAAGGGTATCCTTTGCCTTTTTAAGCTTTGCAGCATTTAAAATATAGCTGTCGCGAAGTCTTATATATTCCTCTTCGCTGAGGAAGCGTTCTCTTTGAACTCTTGTCATATAAAGTACATCAAGCTCGGGAAGTACGCTTTCAAGGTCTGTTGTCTGTACATACTCAACATTTTGCTTTAAAAGCACATCCTTTTTAACATAAGACGGCAATTTAAGCTCATCGGGAGACACAAGAACGATTTTGATATTTTCGTATCTTGCAAGAGCAGTAATGAGTGAGTGTACTGTTCTGCCGAACT
>CAZNQI010000152.1:0-4247 GCA_964575375.1 uncultured Faecalibacterium sp. | reverse complement strand
ACAGAATGTTAAATTCACATAAATATAAAAATCCCTTGTATATAAAATATACAAGGGATTTTATCAATTATATCTACAGCAATTATCCAAAGTATCTCTTAAGAAGTCCTTCAAATGCCTTGCCGTGTCTTGCCTCGTCACGGAATATATGCAACAAACGGCTTAAATAGGAGGTTTCAAAAAGCACACCCACCTGAGTACCCACCTTTATAGATATAACAAAAGCGGCTGAAATAGCCGCTGATTTTGCATTTAT
The DNA here is from genome assembly GCA_964575375.1 of uncultured Faecalibacterium sp. Lineage (GTDB taxonomy): Bacteria > Bacillota > Clostridia > Oscillospirales > Acutalibacteraceae > UBA6857. Next base: position 3,991 of record CAZNQI010000152.1, on the reverse strand, counting down.
TCACTTTTTTTCAATGATTTCGATGTCAGTTTTTGAGGTTGGATTTCTCTTAACGAATGATTTATACTTTTTAAGCTGACTTTCAGACATTTCAATATAGTCCGCACCGTTGATGCTTACGAGATATGTTTTCTCCTGTGTTGTGATATTATTAATAGCTCTTTGAAGCTGCTGACGTGCATCAGTGGTACTATTAATATAATATCTTAATGTTGTGTCGAATTTCTTGTGTCCCAGGTGTCTCATTACTTCTGAAGGCGGCACATTGGCAGCAGCAAGCTGCGAAGCGTGTGTACTGCGAAGCGCATGAAAGTGAAATCTGTCAACCCCAGCAGCCTTAATAAGCTTCACAACCTTTTTAATACTGTTCTGCGTAATAAGAGCCCCATTTTTACGGCGATTTACAAAATCTCCACCGATTAAGATGGACTCTTTTGATTTTCTTCTATCTACAACTTTTTCTGTATTTTTCATATTTACATCATCTTTTGTCATGCAGTACAATCTATGCCTTTTTGCAAGTTCTTCTCTTAAGATTTGCGGAATATCAATGATTCTTTTAGAATTTGTAGTTTTTAATTTGCAAATCATAAACATCGTGTTAACCGTTGGCTGCAACTGTTTGTCTATTGTTATTGTGTTATTTGCGTAATCTATATCATCCCACATCAGACCGCAGGCTTCTCCGAGGCGAAGTCCACAAAGATAGCATAGAAGAAATAAAAGATAAATATCTCCATTGTCTTCATTTTTACAGATTTCGGCTATTTTGTTAATTTGTGAACTGTCGTATATGGTTACAATATCATCATTCTCATCATTTAGCCTTTTTGACGGCATTTTCAAGCGAGTCTCTTTGTTAATAAACATACGAGCATATTTATCGGGTTCAATCCTTTCCGCTCTGTTAGCCACACCATAAAGCAAGTAAAACACTTTAAGAAAACCTATGACATAAGCATGTCTAAATCCTTTTGCATATTCGTCACACAGAAACGAGTGCATTTCTGTTATCGTAGTTTGATTCATTTCTTTTTCAGCGAATTTAGCTTTCACATGGTTTTCCCATACGCTTGTGTACTTCCTTACCGTACTCTCTGATTTAGCCTTTGCTTCAGTGTTAAGAAATATCATCCACGCTTCAGCAAAAGTTATGTTAAAATCTTTTTTTGTTTCCTGCTCAGGATTTTGCAGCTGAAGCAAATGAGATGCTTTCGCCTTTTTCGCTTCTGATTTTGTCAGAAAAGGTTTGCCATCCTCACCCCTGCTTCTTGTTACATCAGCAATTGTTTTTCCGTCTTTTTTTACGACAAGGCGATATCCCCAGCCTTTTTTAGTTTGAAAGATTCCGTCTCCCTTATTTTCTCCTCTTTTCATAGAAAACCTCCTTTTTGTAATATAAAAGGCACAAGTTAATGTGCCTATTCTACTGATTAAAAAATGATACTGCTGTCTCCAAATTGAGCGTTTGTTTCAGCAATAGCCTGTTGGTAATACGCATCATTGCCATTATCTGGATATTGCATACAATCACCGTTATATTCGTCGTTATAATCGCAGCAAGGGTAATCGTCATAATCGTTAGGATTATACCCATCATTCTGCACTTCACATATGCATATTTCGTCCATAGCAGGTGACTGCGGTAATGCAAGTGGTGGCGGCGCAGCATTGATTTCGGCAAGTTTCTTGTATTTCTCACGGCTTTTTGCCTTTCTTTCTCTTGCCTCAAATCTTGTATTCATACAGCGCTCGTAATCAAAAACAGCCTGAGCTGTCGTCAGGTACTCATCTCTTTCATCAGAGATTCTGAAAAAGTAATTGATATTTATAAGGTAATCAATGATTTGCTGAACCTTTCCTACTTCAACACCATACATTCCATTACACATCTGCATGTGACGGAACATGTTATTTCCAGTGATTTTAACCTTGTAACCGCCTCTCATCATCTGTTCTGCAAAATAGATGATGACATTAAAAGTTCCAAACCCAATTTGCATATCAAACGTAACGATGTCAGCATCAAAATCAATTGATGGTTCAAAGGTAATGTATTTCAAGTCACGAGAATACGAGACTCCGTTTCTTTCGCTGTAATCAGGGTATTTTTCGTTTAATTCAGCAATAATGCTGCTGTCAATGTAGTTTCTTTTCTTGATGACTGTTTTAGCCATAACTTGTTCCTCCTTATTTTTAAAATTTTATTCCTCCTTTGAAATCAAGGCGAACAATATGATTTCCTCTTACTAACTACCAATTAGCAAGAGGAAAGGATTTAAAAAAGTGCGAATGGAAGTCAGATAATACTTTTCTTCTTTAGTGAGTCCATGATTTTATCAAAACTGTCTCCGTTGCAATAAACACAAAATTCATCACGAAAATATGTGTGCTGAGAGCATCATCTTCACTTTTGAGAATCAAGACCATGTAGGTTTCTCATACATTACATTATTCTTCGACTTCACCGAAAAATCTTTCATAAGTGGATACACTGCCATACTCTGCAACGAAGCTCTTGGCTTCTCCCTTCGTGAAAGGAATAATCTTTGATGAGCCACTCCAGTTACCATTTCCGCAACTCACTCTGTAATCTGTCATTGCTCCTCCATAACCATACAAGAAAAACTCCCCTGTCTTCTTGAGATAAAGTTCTTCATCGATGATTGAAAAATTGTCAAACTCGTTTTCAATGCGTCTGCATACCAGCTCTGCGGTATCTGTGTCGTACTTCTTTCCATTGATAATTCTTTTCATTGAATTACCTCCTTTTTAAAAATTTACGTTCAACATTAAAAGTGGAACAAGTATATGATAACACGCTTTTTGATTTCTGTCAATAGAATTTTGAAAATTTCAACATAAAACAATAACAACTAATTCAAATTGATTGTTAATTTGGTTAAATTGCACTAAATAGTTGCGTTACTTTCGAGGGGTGAAATTTAAAGAACAATATATTTAAGGAACATCTGCGAATGTAAAGTCATACAGTTTCCGCATTCAACATCAACATTTATTTTAAAACAACTCTTGATTTTTTCTAAAAAATGTGGTACAATATTATCAAGGAGATGATAACGTATGAAAAAACAGAATCCAAAAATGATAATTACTGCTTACGGTTCCGTTGTAGCAGGACATTTCTCGATAAATGATGAGCAAGCTGCAAAAGATACAAAGGCATACCGAAGGTTACTGGAAATACAAGAGTTATATAGCAACGAGCGGTATAACTTTGATGTTGAAATTGCATTTGATGTTCTTAATACGTGGAGCCGTAAAAGAAAGGCTTTGGAGGAGCTTTTTGAAGGTTCTTCTAAAATTGTTATTATTGATATGCTTTCCGTTCTTGGTACTAAAAACGAGGAAATGCTTGCAAACTATATTGAACTTTATAAGCGTGGTATAGGTGTCTTAGTATTAAAAGAAAGACAGTTCAGTACAGTAAAATATGACAGAAATTACGAAGGATTCCGTCCTGCTGTACGTTCTGATGACGATTTCTGTAATTTATGTGGCAAATTGTCAACATATGAATACCAGACAAATCGTGGTAAAAAGAAACTCCAAATCACAAATGAGTTTGAAGCAATATACTGGTTATATGAAAACTACTTTATCGATACAGTTATATATAAAAACAGATTGCTATCAATTTCAAGAACGACTTTCCGAAATCTTTGCGATGAATATGAAAAAACTGACAGATATAAGGAAATTCTTTTACAGCAAAAAGAAAAGAATAACATTGATGAGAAGCCAAAACGAAGCGGAAGCATCGATGAGTCTACATTTGAGCAGATGGTCATTTTAATGAACGAAGGTTCTACACTTTCTAATGCCTGCGAAACTATGTCACAAGAAATACTGTGCGAGTTGGAATATCAAAGGTATTCTCTTAAATATAAAGGCAAGAAAATCGCAACACTTAAAGCGGCATTTGATTATAAAGATGATATACTGATTAAAATGCTATCCCCTGACGATA
>CAZNQI010000151.1:0-4250 GCA_964575375.1 uncultured Faecalibacterium sp. | reverse complement strand
GAGCTAAAGCCACGCAGTTTATACAAATGAATCCGTATATGTCGTGTGATGTGGCTCAATGTGCAGATTTAAGCAGTAAATTTATAACTGACACTATGATTGAAGCAGCAAAAAGACAGGTTAAAGATGTCTTTTCGCAACTTCTTGAATATACTAACGATGACAATGATAACGGACGTGAGATAATATCCGAAATTTTTCTTATGGAAGATGAAAGCGAGCTTGCTGATGCTATTGCAAGAGCTACGATAAGCAAACAGGAGGATAGACAAGATTTGCTGTCGGAACTTGTTCCTTTATTTAGACTTGAAAAGCTGTATCTTCTTTTGAAAAAAGAAATTATGATTGCAAAATACGAAACTGCAATTGAAAAAAGAACAGAAGAGCAGATGGAGCGCAATCAAAAGGAATACTATCTTCGAGAAAAAATGCGTGCAATTTCAAAAGAGCTGGGTGAAGGTGAGGAGCTCTTTGAGGAAATACAGAAATACAAAGAAAAAATCGAGACACTCGCTTGCAGCGATGAAATTAAAGAAAAACTTTTCTATGAATGCTCAAAGCTTTCCAAAATGAGCAGCAATTCGGCAGATGCATCTGTTGCAAGAGTTTATCTTGATACTGTGCTTACAATACCTTTCGGCATTTACAGCAATGAAAGGTATGATATAGAAAGAGCGAGAAAAATTCTTGATGCCGATCACTACGGTTTGAAAAAAGTAAAAGAACGCTTCGTTGAGATGTTAGCTGTCAAAAAAATGACAGATGATGTTAAAGGTCAAATAATTTGTCTTGTCGGCCCTCCGGGCGTTGGTAAAACGTCAATCGTTAAATCTGTTGCTCATTCAATGGGCAGAGAATATATACGCTTATCTCTCGGCGGTTTGAGCGATGAATCGGAAATCCGAGGCCACAGAAAGACTTATGTCGGAGCCATGGCGGGCAGAATAGCAAATGCACTCATTCAGGCTAAAACAATGAATCCTATTATTTTGCTTGATGAAATTGATAAATTAGGAAAAGATTACAAAGGTGATCCGTCGTCGGCACTTTTAGAGGTCCTTGACCCTGAACAAAACAATGCGTTTAGGGATAATTACCTCGAATTTTCTTTGGATTTGAGCAAAGTATTGTTTATAACAACAGCTAATGATACATCAACTATACCTGCTCCGTTGTACGACCGTATGGAAGTGATAGAGCTTACCAGCTATACTCCCGAAGAAAAATTGATGATCGCAAAGAATCACCTTATTAAAAAGCAGCTTAAAATGCACGGGCTTAACGGAAACAATGTTCGTTTCAGCAATGATATTATCAGATATATCATTGACAGCTACACAAAAGAAGCAGGAGTAAGACGCTTAGAACAAGTGATAGCTTCATTGTGCAGAAAATGTGCTTTAAAGCTTGTTGAGAACAATATTAAGAGAATTATACTTACCGAAGAACTTATAGGTGAGTTTTTAGGACCACAGAAATATCAGCAGGAAAATACTAACAAAGATGACCTTGTAGGTGTTGTAAACGGTCTTGCGTGGACAAGTGTCGGAGGAACTCTTTTGCAGATTGAGGCAATAACTATGCCGGGTACGGGTAAATTTGAGCTTACAGGCTCACTTGGTGATGTTATGAAGGAATCTGCCGCAATTGCATTAAGTTATATCAGAAGCATTGCTGAAAAATATGATATTGATTTTGAAGATTTAAAGAAATACGATGTTCATATTCACGCACCGGAAGGAGCTGTACCAAAGGATGGTCCGTCTGCAGGTGTAACAATGGCAACAGCTTTACTTTCTGCTTTTACACGCAGAAAGGTGTTGGGAAATATTGCTATGACCGGAGAAATATCGCTCACAGGTCGAGTTATGAAAATCGGTGGACTTAAAGAAAAATCAATGGCAGCCTACAAAGCCGGAATTAAGAGAATAATTATACCGAAAGATAATCTTGCAGACTTGTGGGAAATAGATGATATTGTTAAAAATAATGTTGAATTTATTGGTGTTGGCAGGCTTGAAGAAGTGTTTGCGCTTGCTTTAAAAAACATTTCGAGCAGTTTTGAGAAAACTTCTTTAAAGTTCTCTGCACAAAATGTCGGCAAAAATGTTACGAGTAACAGGAGAAAGAAAGATGAGATTTGATAATGCAGTTTTTGAAACTTCGTTCGGAACAGCGAAACAGTTTATAGCTTCCGATTTACCTGAAATAGCTTTTTCGGGTAGATCTAACGTGGGTAAAAGCTCGTTACTTAACAAATTGCTTGGTAGAAAATCTCTGGCAAGAGTAAGCTCTATGCCCGGAAAAACAGTAACAATAAATTTTTTCAAGCTTAAAGAGTGTCGTTTTGTAGATCTGCCGGGATACGGCTATGCAAAGGTTTCGCACAATGAAAAGCTTCGTTGGTCGGAACTTATGGAAACATATTTTTCATCCGGCAGAAACATCAAGCTTGTGGTCCAATTGATTGATATGAGACACGCACCGACCGAGCAGGATATTCAAATGATCGAATATATGAATGATTGCTCTGTACCTTTTGTTGTTGCTTTAACCAAATGCGATAAATTGAATAAAACCGAACGTATGAATCAACTTGAAAGTATTTGTTCTGTACTCACTAAATACGGAAACATTAGTGTTGTTCCTTTTTCGGCTACAAAAGGCGATGGCGTTGAAGAATTAAGATGTTTGATCGAAAATGCTTTGAAAGGTTAAGGATGTTTAAATGGCAAATTTATTTTCAAACAGTATGAAAGAAAACCCGATAATTGCAGGTGTAAAGGATATTTCGAAACTTGACGATGCTTTAAAATCTGATTGTAAAATAATATTTTTGTTGTGTGGCAGTATTTTTAATTTAAAAGAAGCGGTTGAAAAAACTAAAGCTGCAGGAAAAATGATTTTTATTCATATTGATTTAGTGGATGGCCTTTCAAAAGATTCTGTTGCTTTAAAGTATATTAGTGAAGAAATTAAACCGACAGGTGTTATTTCAACTAAAAACAATCAGCTCAAGGTTGCAAAAACTCTTGGTTTGCTTACCGTGCAAAGAGTATTTATAATCGATTCTATGTCAATTACCACTGCGATTAAAGCGTCGCAAGCTATTAATCCGGATGCTGTTGAAATAATGCCGGGAATTATGCCGAATATCACAAAACAATTGAGCTTTGAATTAGATATGCCTGTCATTGTCGGAGGTCTGGTTAGTGAAGAAAAGGATATAAGAAAAGCTCTTGAAAACGGTGCGTTAGGCATTTCAACATCTTCAAAAGAATTGTGGGAGATAAAATTATGATGACTGTTAGAAAATATGAAGCAAAAGATAAAGAAAATTTGAGAAAAATTTGCATTGAAACATCAAGACTTCCCGTTGAAACAGAAAAACAACGCCAATTTCTTTGTCTTCTCTATAATGATTATTACTCTGAGGTTGAGCCTCATAATTGTTTCGTCGTTGCCGATGAAAACGATGATGCTGTGGGTTATGTAATTTGTGCAGAGAATTTTAAAGAGTATAGCAAGAAATTTTGCAGTTTTTATTTGCCTGAAATCAAGGAATTGGGTTTATCTTATTATATTCAAGCTGTTACAGAGATGACAGGGCACAGACTGTTCAGTAAGAAATATCCTGCGCATCTACATATTGATATTTTGGATAAATGTCAAGGACAAGGTCTCGGTACTAAGCTTATTAAGGAACTTAAGCAGCACTTAAAAGCAAAAGGTATAAATTCTGTTATGCTTTCATGTGGTGCAAGCAACACGGGAGCGATTAAATTTTACAAGAAAAACGGTTTTTATGTTGTGAAAAAACTACCGGGAAGTTATATAATGGCAAGCGAATTTTAAGTTTTATGTATAAGCAATTTTTTTCAGCTCATAATATTCTCAAAAGGAGTTGAAATATATGCTTGATAAAATTTCATTAATACTTACAATTATCGGTGGTTTAAACTGGGGCCTTGTTGGTATATTTCAGTTTGATCTTGTGGCTTGGATCTTTGGTGGCCAGGACGCGATTATCAGCAGAATCATATACACAGTAATCGCCTTAGCTTCTATTTGGTGCATATCCTTGTTGTTCCAAAATCGCTCGAATGAAGTTGTTGAGTAAAAATTAAAACTTATTCCAAAAAAGCAGAGGGGGGTTCTCCTTTGCTTTTTTACATATACAAGGAATATAATGAAATTTGTGCATTTGTCAATGATGTGAGACTGGAAAATCAAAAAATAAATGAGAGATA
>CAZNQI010000150.1:0-4254 GCA_964575375.1 uncultured Faecalibacterium sp. | reverse complement strand
CTCTCGGAGTATAAGCATACGCCTTCGGGGCGAAGAAAACGCCTTCTGCATCTTACCTGGCAGCCCTAATTTTTTTACGGTAAGCTTAAAAAAACTGTTTTTTCATAATAGTCCGGCTTTACATAGTAATCACTGCCCTCATATTTACCCTTACCGGTTGAAAGACTTAAATCGTATTTACCTGCAAACTGAATTCCGTCCTTATCATAAATGCAAATCGTAACACCACAGTAAGTATCGGTTATTGTCGGCTCCTCGTTAAAGCTGTCCTCAAAAGGTTTTATATAGTACAGCCTTTCGCCGTCCCACTTCGCATCCGAATAATCTATGTAAAAATATGTATCATACGCTTCGTTATACACGGGAACGGTTATCTCCTGCTCATACTTGCCGTTTTCATCAATAGATATAACCGTGTAAAAGGTTTCGGTGGAATAGTTAAACCTATCAGCACCGATTTCCAAAAGCAAAAAATCTTCGGTGATGTGCATAACATAAGCTGTGAAGTTTTTTCTGTTGAATATTTGTATTTCTTCAATAAGCTCATAGCTTTCGGCATCAATAACACTGAACCACAGCTCGCCGTTTTCTGCCTTTTTTGTAAGATAAAGCTTTGTTTTGTCTGCACTAAAGCTAATAGTAACCGGCTCGTCCCTAACGTCTATGGCATAGACCATTTCTATGTCCGACAAAATCAGCTCTTCATTTTTAATTTCAGGCTTTTTAAAGCGGTAAATACCGAAGCCGTCCTTTATCTCGCTTGTGTCAATCAGATTGTTTTCGCTTGTTCTGTTATTAAAAATAAAATAGATGTCTCCATTTTTCTCTGCGCTATCTGTGTAAAGCTCAAAGCTTTCATAATAGCCGTCGCTCGGCGTAGAGCTTGAGCCACTTTGAAAAATCATACCGTCATCGTTAACGGTAACGTATATTTCTATACGCTCGTTTTCCAAAACAGGAATTTTAAAATAGCTTTCAAAGTATTCTTTTAGCTTTAATTCATAGTTACTGCTGAAATCATCGTAGTAATACTGAAAGGATGTATCAGCACACGAGAGGTCAAAGCTCAAGGGATAGTAGTCGCAGTAGTCCTTTACTCTTATCACTTTTGATTCTTCAACATACGGCTGTGCTTGCTGTACCAGCTCAAAATAAGCACGTTCAATACCATCGGTTTCGCTTATAGCTTTTTTTGCTTCAATACCCGTGCTCGTAATGTACCGACCACCAAGCGATGAATACAGGTTGAGATAGCCTTCCGTTTCAATTTCTTTATATTGGTACTTTTTATTAAACTCGAATGTAGTTTCAGGCTCACTGTTTTCGCCGATTGTATATTTTGTGTTCCATTTCAGAAGACCATTATAAGAGGACGGAATCTCAATGCCTACGCCCTTCGCATACGCTTCATCACCGTAAACAATATTCTTTTCAATTGTAACATCAGTCTTTTTTTCGTTAATCTGTGTGTAAGAATAAACATAAAAGGACAGTATCAGCGTAAAGCACAGGAAAAATGCAAGTATATTCTTTGCCATTTTTATTCCTCCTCGCCTGTTATATCCGAAAGAGCCTTGCTTACACGGTCTGCGTGGTAGTTGTAGGTAGCTTTGATATAATCAACAAGATTGCTGCCCTCTTCTTCGATTTCCATAACTGTCTTATCACCGATGATTTTACCGTCGTGAATGAGCACTGCCCTGCCGATAAAGCCTGAAACCTCTTCGATAAGATGAGTTGAAAGTATAACTGTCTCATTTTCATTAAGTATTCCTAAAAGCACCTTGTAAAAGTCCTCACGGTTGAAAATGTCGTTACCTGCAAACGGCTCGTCCATAAAGATATAGTCTGCGCCTTGACTTAAAGCAAGAATAACCTCGAACTGATTTTTCTGTCCTGTTGAAAACTTGCCTACATTCTTGGTATAGCTAAGTTCAAAAAAGTCCATAAGACCCTTGAAGCGCTTTTCGTTAAACGACGGAAAGTGGTCTTTATAAAACTGCATATGAGCTTTTGCGTTAAGAGTTGGAAAAAACGAATGCTCGCTCGTTGCAAAGGAAAGCTTTGCGATATTGTTTTTGCTTATCTTCTCACCGTCAAGGGTTATTACCCCTTGGTACGAATGAAAGCCGAAAACGCATTTCATAAGAGTTGTTTTGCCTGCGCCGTTTTCACCGAAAATGCCAACGATTTCGCCTCTCGGGATGGTAAGACACACTTCTTTCAAAGCTTCTTTGCCCGGGTACGCTTTACTAAGTCTATCTATTTTTAACATTAGATTATTCCTCCATTCATATTTTTAAAAATTAACTATGTTTTCTTTATTTATCTTCTTTTCGTCTAAAGCAATTTTCACTTGGCACGAATGAACACCTAAAACACATTTCATAAAAGCTGCTTTATCCTTGCCGTTTTCACCATAACTTCTCACCGTTTCACCTCTCGGAAAAGTAGAGCTTGCAGTTTTCAAGGTCTTTTTGACAATATACGGTTACTGTTTTCTGTTTTTAACATCAGAAAAAGCACCTCCAACTATCAAATAACTTTTGAAGCTGCGACGGCTGTAAGCATTCAGCAGGTGTTTTTAGCATATAGTAAGCATAATAAATGAATATTAAGGCAATTAGTACTAAAACGCTGAGAACTAAACATATCAAAGGGAAAGCAACGCATCTCACATACAGCTCACTTTTTTGCGGCAATCTTTTCATAAGATAGATACTTTTGCTGTGTTTGTAATGATAGGTGTAGTTTGCAATACAACAGTACGCAAACACAAACGGCAAAAGCGAAAACAATTTAAAGCAATCTAAAATCAAAATATAATAATCAGGCATAAATGCAAAAGACTTTAACACAGTCTTATCACCGTAATACTCGAACAAATCATAGTACTCGGCTTTGTATTCAATGAAAAATTGAAGCGAAAATAAAACAGCCACAATAATAGCTAATACACAAAAAATCACTTCGTATTGATACTTATATCCTACCGGGAAAAGCTTTTTCGTTTTTTTATTCATGTCTCTCCCACCTGCCTTAATTCATCTTCGCTCAATACAGGTATTTCTTTTGCACTCTCTTTAATCGAAACATTGGTGCAGCAAATTCTGCCGAGCATAAAAGCCGTAAGGCAAACACATATAATCATCGGTACGATATCATCGCTTAAATCGTCCCATTCGACAGCAAAGTAACCAACTGCCGTAATTGCCATTGCAACAAACTCAAAGCAGAAGGTTTTATTTCTCGAAAGATACGAAAACCCTGCACTTCCAAAGCCGAGGAATACGGTGAATAAAATATTCCTTACAAGTCTCAATACATCATCCATCGGAAATATCGAATGAAGAAAATCGTTTCTGTAGGTTGCAAGAAATAACGTTTGATTGCTGATAAAATTTTGCTTCACAATTTCGATATCACTGTAATGCTGAACATAGATAAAGTACGCCGCTATAACAGTTATACATTGCATAAGCCAAAGCGTTAAAAAGCAAAATGTGTTATAAATGCTTTGACATACAAAGACTTCCTTTTCACTTATGCGAAGTCGTTTCAAAGTATAGGAGCATTTTGAAGAAAAATCTGCTCCCGTTATATTCAATATAACTGCTGTTAACAAAAATCCTAAAAGGAAAATAATAGAAATTTTACTTGTTGCAACTACCGTTTCAATACCTACGGCATCCGTAAAGCCGTACGGTAATTTAGTGTAAAACAAAAGCAGCTGCGAAACGAGCATTACAAGAAACAATGCAATAAGCTTAAAAAAGCTACCACTTATAAACAAACTAAAAACCGATAAATACTTTTTCATATTTCATCACCATCCCAAAATCTTTCTATCAAAGAAAATGCTTCACTCTTTGTAACACCCATTTGCTTGAGTGTTCTCACCGCGGCCTTTGCGTCAGTTTCCAAGAGCTCTTTTCTTATGCTTTCGATTATGTCGTCTGTTAAAACCACTGTACTTTTTGCGCCTGAATGTGAAGATATAAGCTTTTCATCCTCTAATATACGGTACGCCTTTTGCACCGTATTGGGATTTACCCCCAGCAGAGAAGATAGCGTTCTGCGAGACAGCATTTCATCACCGTCCACTATCACTCCACCTGCAATTTCTCTTTTTATGAATAAAACAATTTGCAGATAGATTGGCGAATTATCTGTCATAACAAATTTTTCAAATGAAATCAAAAAACCAACACCGTCCTCGTATAATAAATTAGTAGTTATTAGAGTCCCTCTCCA
>CAZNQI010000149.1:0-4302 GCA_964575375.1 uncultured Faecalibacterium sp. | reverse complement strand
TGAAAATTTTACTTCATCTCAAAAGTACCTGTATAAAGCTGATAATACTTACCGCCCAAATCGATAAGTGATTGATGGTCGCCCTCTTCTATTATTTCGCCGTTTTCAAGGACAACGATATTCTGCGAATTACGAACCGTAGAAAGGCGGTGAGCGATAACAAATACCGTTCTGTTTTCCATAAGCTTATCCATACCGATTTCGATAAGCCTTTCCGTTCTTGTGTCAACAGAGGATGTAGCTTCGTCGAGAATTAAGAGCGGCGCGCCTGCAATGGCGGCACGGGCAATATTTATAAGCTGTGCCTGTCCTTGAGAAATGTTTGCGGCATCTGCCTTAATTTCCGTTTCGTAGCCATCAGGCAGCTTTTCAATAAAGGAATGAGCGTTTGCAAGCTTTGCAGCTGCTATAACTTCTTCGTCCGTGGCATCGAGCTTTCCGTAGCGTATGTTATCTGCTATAGTGCCGGCAAAGAGCTTCGTATCCTGTAAAACCATTGCCATGGAACGGCGAAGATCATCCTTTTTGATATCCTTTACAGAAATACCGTCGTATATAATATCACCGTGCTGTACCTCATAGAAACGGTTTATGAGATTTGTTACGGTTGTCTTACCTGCACCTGTTGAGCCAACAAAAGCAACCTTTTGTCCGCTGTTTGCAGTTACATTAATGTTTTTAAGTACGTCAGTACCCTCAACATAGGCGAAGGTTACATCCTTTACTTCTATATTGCCTTTGAGTCGGATATATTCAAAGCCGTCATCTGTGGGAACTTTCCAAACAAGAGTACCCTCACCCTTTTCAAGCTCTGCCTCTTCTTCCTCACCCATAGCGTTTTTAATAAGACGCACAAGTCTTACCTTGCCCTCATCTGTTTCGTTAGGTGTATCGAGAATTTCAAATACTCTTTCCGCACCTGCCAAAGCAGATACGAGTGAGCTGTAGCAGGATGCGATTGATGCAATCGGTGAAGCGTAGCTCTTTGAATATCCGAGATATGTGATAAGGCCTGCGATATCAAGCAAATTGCCCATTATGAGCTTTGCGCCGTAGAACACAACAATAACATAGTTAATTCTTGTTATAATCGTCATCATCGGGCTCATAAAGCCACCGATAATATTTGCCTTAACGCCTGTTTTACGGTAGTTTTCGTTAAGCTCGCTGAACTGTGCCTTTGTTGTCTTTTCCTGTGAGAACAGCTTTACTACCTTTATACCCTTGATATATTCTTCAATATATCCGTTACATTCACCTATAGCCTTTTGCTGTTTTTTGAAAAGCGGTGAGCATTTGCCTGTTACGAACATTACGCAAGCAAACATAAGAATAATGGCAACGGTTATCGTTAAAGTTAGCCTCCAGCTCAAAACAAGCATAATTGTAATTGTCATAACAGCTTGAATTGTAGAGGAAATAAGAGTAGGGAAATTATTGCTTACAAGGTCGCTTACACGGTTGATGTCGTTTGTGAAACGGCTCATTATTTCGCCTGTTTTTCTCTTGTCAAAAAATTCAATCGGCAACCCTTGAATGTGATTGAAAAGGTCGCGTCGCATATTCGCAAGAGTTCTTGATGAAACATAGAGCATTATTCTCGAATATGCTAAATTGCAAACTGCCGTAAGCACATAGCAAAGGCACATTCCGAGTATCCATTTAGTAATCTCGGATACAGAAGAGTCAATATCCTTTTTTCCGCTTAAAACCTCGGCAAGAATATCGTAAACCGGGTACATAAACAGTGTTGCGATAACACCCGTTACTGCCGTTAATACAACAAGCACGGCAACAAGTATCAAAAGAGGCTTAAACTCGGTTATGTAACCTATGAGACGCTTTGTGGCTGTCTTCATATCCTTAGGCTTATTCTTCTTTTTCTTCGCTTCTTTGGCTTCTCTTTCTTTTCTTTCCTCTTCGGTTTCGTTTTCGGGAATTTTCTTACCCCTTGGTTTTCTTTGAGGACGTTTCCTTTTTTGATTTTTTTCATTTTCGGCAGCAGCATTATCTTTTGTCTCTGCGTTCTCTTCTGCCAAAGCAACAACTTTTTCGTTTGTTTCGCTGTTTACGGGAGCCTTACTCATTGTGCCAACACTCCTTCCTGCTGTGAAACAAAGATTTCTTTATAAATTTCACTGTTTTTAACAAGCTCATCGTGAGTGCCGACAGCTTCGATCTTACCGTCGTCAATAACTATAATACGGTCTGCATCCATTATGGATGTAATTCTTTGTGCAACAATGATTTTTGTTATACCATTGTAGCGTTCTGAACGAAGAGCCATTCTGATTTTAGCATCCGTTGCTGTATCAACAGCACTTGTAGAGTCGTCAAGAATAATAATCTTCGGCTTTTTAAGAAGCGCTCTTGCAATACAAATTCTCTGCCTTTGACCGCCGGAAACAGTATTACCGCCTTGACCGAGTTCGGTATCATATCCGTTTTCAAACTCGCTTATAAATGCGTGTGCCTCGGCATCTGTTGCAGCTTCAATGACCTGTTGCTGTGTAGCGTCGGGCTTACCCCAGCGGATATTATCCATAATAGTGCCCGAAAACAGAATATTCTGCTGCAGAACAACCGAAACCTCATCACGAAGATTTTGGAATGTATAATGTCTTACATTGTTACCGCCAACAATTACTTCACCCTCAATCGGATCATAAAGACGAGGGATAAGCTGAATAAGTGTAGATTTAGACGAGCCCGTTGAGCCGATAATACCGACGGTTTCGCCCGAATTAATTTTAAGACTTACGTTTTCAAGAATGTTTCGCACGGCATCCTTGCTATATTTAAATGTAACATTTTTAAATTCAATTTCGCCGTTTTGAAGCTTAAGCTCAGGGTCATTACCCTTATCCGAAACAGTTGGCTCCTCGGCAAATACTTCGCCTATTCTGCCAACAGATGCCTTTGCCATAATCATACTTACAAAAACAAGAAGAACTGTCATAAGAGCTGAAAGCACCTGAGTGATGTAGGTTGTAAATTCGTTAAGATCACCGGGTTCAAGAGTGGTTTCGCCTCTTATAATAAGATGACTGCCTCTTAAAAGAGAGAATATCATACAGCCGTAAATTACTATCATAAGCGCAGGTGTCATATAAAGAATGAGCTTTTGCGCTTTAACATTCATTTGCATAACTGCTTCGTTTACCTTGTCAAACTTGCTTTTTTCGTAATCCTCACGTACAAACGATTTAACAACTCTTATACCGTTAATGTTACCTCTCAACGTGCCGTTGAATTCGTCAGTCTTTTTAAGCATCTGTCTGAAAATAGGTACGGCAAGATAACCCATAACAGCGAGAATTATAATAATCGCAGGCACAGCTGCAGCAAACACGGTTGAAAGCTCCGTAGACATATTGATACACTTCGCAAGTGCCGCAATAAGCATAAACGGTCCTTTAATAAATTGAATAATTGTGTTTTTATAAACGTTTTGCACAGAGGAAACGTCGCTTGTCATTCTTGTAATAAGAGAAGATATCTTGAGCTTATCTATACTTTCAAAGGACAAATCCTGTGTCTTGTTGAAAAGCTCTCGTCTCAAATTTGCACCGAAGCCCATACTTGCAATAGCCGAGCATCTTGAAGCAATATATCCTATAACAAGTGCGCCGGCACAAAGAAGCAGCATTTCAACCAATGATGCTATAAGCTCGTCTTGAATATCAGCCAAAACAAAGGTTTCATTTTCAAAGCGATAAAAAATATTAACAACATCACTCATTGCATCGGGTATTTCAAGTTCAATGAGAACATCTATAAACACAAGAATGGGGCAAAGCAGAGTTAGTATTCTGTAGCCCTTTGTAAAGCCGTAAAAGCGTTTCATTGCGGCTCTTGTGTGTTCTTTGTTTACTTTTAAGGGATTTTTTCCTTCCAAAATGAAACCTCCTTTGTTTTGACTTGCAGCAAGGAATACCCTCGCTTAAATTAGATTTAGTTTTTGTGATATTATATACTTGATACTTGTTCACGGCACGCCGTACCCCTGCAAGCAGTAGCCTATCGTTGATTTTAATTTCAACTCTTACCCATCGCACCTTCACTACTCTACTGCTTTGCTGCTTATACAACTATAAGTGCTTGTGCAAGTGCAAAATAAATAACAAGAGAAATTGTATCAACAAGCGTTGTAATAAGCGGGCCTGCCATAAGCGCAGGGTCAAGCTTTAAAAGCTTTGCCACTATCGGTATAGTACAGTCTATCGTCTTTTACACAACAACAACTGCAGCCACGGAAAGAGATACTACCAAAATAACGCTGTTTTTTGTTTCATTACCTTT
>CAZNQI010000148.1:0-4350 GCA_964575375.1 uncultured Faecalibacterium sp. | reverse complement strand
ACCAATGACATCTATCTATTAAGCCCCGCTTTCTTTGCATTTATCACACAAGCCAAGAATAACTGTCTGTGTATTATCAATCGTAAATTGATGATGTTTAAATATATGCTCATTAACTTCATACATAAACTCACAGCTTAAATGCTGGAGCTTTCCGCAACCCGTACATTTTAAATGCATATGATTTTGACACGAGAGGGTTTTGTCAATAAGCTGGAATGTGGCACTCTTACCGTCAATAGATAAGACCTTTCTGACTTCACCCGAGACTGTTAATTTATCCAAATATCTGTAAAGCGTTGCTTTTCCTACAGGTGTACCGTTACATTTTAGCATATCCGCAATTTCTTCACAGGTTAAATCTACACCCTTATTATTTGTTAATACACTCAAAATCAAAGCTCGCTGTTTTGTATTATATGTACCCGCAGACATAATAAGCCTCCAAACTGAAACTGAATTTCAATTTCAAATTATATACCAAAAACATAATTTGTCAAGTCGATTGAAAAAACTGTCAAGTTGTGTTATTATAAATTTATCAAAAGTTTGGAGGAAGCTGTTTATGTTAAAAAAATTATCATCAATTCTGCTTGAAATTTCAACAACTGTTCCGGAAACAGATGCTACAACTACAAGCAACCCGTTGCTAAATGAGGATGGTCAATTTGAAGAACCATCACAGATTATTGAAAATTTTGCATCTTTATGGGAAGAGTTTAATCTCGTCGGTAAAATAACAGAAAAGCTACCCACAATCATCGTTGCTGTTATTACATTGGTTATAGGTTTTTTGTTGGCGAAATTCATTTCAAATTTAGCTGTCAAAGCTATGCAAGCTAAAAACGTAGATCCATCGGTTTATAATTTTATAAGAAGAATAATTTCTGTTGGTATAAAGTTCGTTTTCATACTCACGGCAATTTCAATGTTTTTTGATGTTGCGGCAATTTTTGCTGCAGTAGGTGCTGCCGGTATAACTGCAGGTTTAGGCTTGCAAGACAGCGTCGCACAATTCGCAAGCGGTATTCAAATTCTAATAAATCATCCGTTTAAATCAGGAGATTTTGTTGAATTGAACGGCATATCGGGAAGCGTTACCGATATAAGGTTTATGAACACCGTTATCACTACATCTGACAACAAAAGAATTGTTATCCCTAACTCCCATATAACAACCAACCACATTATCAACTACACGGCAGAAAACAAAAGAAGAATCGACCTCATATTTTCAATCAGCTATAGCGATGATATCGCAAAAGCAAAAAATATTATAAAGAACGTTGCACTTTCACACGATAAAATCCATAAAACTCCCGATGTCGAAGTTTATGTCAACTCCTATGAAGCCAGCAGCATAAATCTTGTTGTAAAGTTCTGGTGCAACAATGAAGATTATTGGGGAATCTACTACTCTATGCAAGAGAAAGTAAAAACAGCTTTAGACAGCAATAATATCACTATTCCGTTTAACCAAATTGATGTACATATTATCAACAATTAATCGTACCATATAAACACACAACAACAATATTTAGTCGTATTCACCGTTAATATGTACAAAATATACTAAAAATCGCAGTTTATTTTATAAGTAATTTTTCTTTAAATCTATTGAAAACTTTGCAGAATATTGTAAAATATATATAAATGATGTTTAATAGCATAATTTAAAACTATGGGGGTAAAAAAATATGCCAAAAACACTTCTTGAGCTACTTGACAACTTACCACAGGGACCACTTGGTATTGTTGCTATGAAAGGCTGTGAAGCACTTGCAAAAAAAGTTAATGACCACATTAAAGATTGCCGTCGTGAATTTGAAATGCATTCAGACAGTAACCATCATCTTAAGGGATATTTTAAAGATTCCTATATTCTTAAAGTAGAATTCCCTAGGTTCGCAACCGGCGAAGGCAAATGTGTTATCAGTGAATCTGTTAGAGGTTTAGATCTTTTTATAATTGCTGATTGCTTTAATTACAGTGTTACTTATCCGATGTACAATCTCAAGGATGAACACGGAAACCCATTAAAGGTTCCTATGAGTCCGGACGACCATTTTGCAGATCTTAAGAGAGTTATTTCTGCCTGTGCAGGTAAAGCTAAGCGTATCACAGTTGTAATGCCTATGCTTTATGAAGGCAGACAGCACAAGCGTTCTTCCAGAGAATCTCTCGACTGTGCATTGGCACTTCAGGAGCTCGAAAACATGGGTGTTTCTAACATTATCACTTTTGACGCTCACGACCCGAGAGTTCAAAATTCTATCAGAATCGGTTTTGAAAGTGTTGCTCCTACGTATCAAATGATTAAAGCACTCGCAAAGAGCCAGAAGAATGACATAAAGCTGACAAAAGACAACTTTATGATGATTTCCCCCGATGAAGGCGGTATGGGCAGATGTATGTACTATTCAACAGTTCTTTCACTCCCCCTTGGTTCTTTCTACAAAAGAAGAGATTACACAAAAGTAGTTGGCGGCTCTAACCCGATTGTTGCACACGAATTTCTCGGTGATGCAAAAAACATTGAAGGTAAAGACGTTATTGTTGTTGATGATATGATTTCAAGCGGTTCGTCAATGATCGATGTTTGCAAGCAGCTTAAAGCAATTAACGCAAGAAAAATTTACATTTTCTCATCTTTCGGACTTTTCACTTCAGGTCTTGAACTTTTCGACAAAGCTTACGAAGACGGTCTTTTTGATAAGATATTTACAACAAACCTCATATATCAAACTCCTGAACTTTTGGAGAGAGAATGGTATTATTCAGTTGATATGTCAAAATACATCGGACATATTATTGACACACTCAATCACGACAGATCATTGAGTCCGTTCCTAAACCCAATTGATAAAATTAATAAATATATCAACGAATACAAATTGAAATAATATATTTTAAAATAACAAAAAACAACAGTCAAAAAAGATTGTTGTTTTTTGTTATTTTTACATTTGTGTTATGGGTATTATTCCACCGTAGTCTGTGAGAGGGATATTTTCAAAGTAAATTATTTTGTTGTCGTATTTTTTTATAAAAGCTTCTATGTTCTTAAAATCCTTGTGTTCTTTAACATTGCCGAAAAAGACAATTTCATTGCTTGATATTTTACCTGAAGCTCCCCCGATAAAGCCATATTCATGTCCGGCAAGAAAAACATCTCCCTTTGAAATATAGAGAGAATCTATGCCGTTTTCTAATGCAGCTCGATGTATAGAATTATCATCAGTAATTATTGCATTTTTTTCAACTGCAAGTAGTGAACATTTAGCATAGCCTTGTTTGACCTGCAAACGCTTCAACGAGCTGTCAACACACTTTAGCGTTTCATCTGCATATTTATGATTGCCGATAATATAATTATCTATCAAGGCGAAGTTAAGCTTTATATCCGAAGGATATTCACCGTATACAGCCTCACTTGTTGATAAAACATTCATACCTCGTTTAATCAACTCAAATTGCAAATTCACCTGCCTTTTTTCTACGATTATATTCTTTCCGCCTAAATGCAAAACGGCAATATCAGCATGATATGATATTGATTCATCGACACCGCTAACCTTGTCGATTTTAATAATCTCAATACCTCTTGAAATGAAATAATCAAGTATTGTTTTATGTAGTGTGCCGCAAATAATGCAATCAACAGTGCTGTTAGGTAAATTTGGTGATACGATAAAGCTACTCATAATATCAAAGCCTCAAACGCTTCTCTGATTGTTCTCACACCTACAACTTGAATATCTTTTTTTATGTCCGCCGAAATATTCTTTAAATTACTTTTTGGTATGATACATTTTGTAAAGCCGAGACGGTACGCTTCTTTCACTCGCTGATCGCAATGTGAAACACCTCTAATTTCACCTGCGAGTCCGACTTCTCCAAACGCTAAAACATCGTCACGCAAAGCATAATCTTTCAGTGAAGATACTAAAGCCATAACTATTGTTAAATCCAGCGCAGGTTCGTCCAGCTTCATACCACCCACAATGTTAATGTAAGCATCCATATTTCCGAAGAAATACCCACCTCTTTTCTCAAGCACAGCAATCAGCATTGCAAGTCTGTTAAAATCAAAGCCATTAGATATTCTTCGCGGATTGCCAAATCCTGTTGATGTAACCAATCCTTGTATTTCTGCCAATAAAGGTCTTGTTCCCTCCATAACACAGGCTACACAAGTGCCCGGTGTGTTCTTAGGTCTGCCTGAAATTAACATTTCAGAAGGATTTTCAACCTCTCTCAGCCCTGTATCATACATTTCAAAAACACCTATTTCATTTGTTGAACCAAAACGATTTTTAACTGCTCTTAAAATGCGAAAAGATAAATTAC
>CAZNQI010000147.1:0-4372 GCA_964575375.1 uncultured Faecalibacterium sp. | reverse complement strand
AGAGGGCGAAAACTACGAATGGACAGATATGTATGCTACCTTTGCAGAAGAAGCAGAGGCTGAAGGCTTTACAGAAATTGCAGCAAAATTCAGAATGGTTGCAGCAATAGAAAAATCTCACGAGGAACGCTACCGTGCACTTCTCAACAACGTTGAAATGCAACAAGTATTTGAAAAGAGCGAGCAAACAATGTGGGAATGCCGAAACTGCGGACACCTTGTTATGGGCAAGAAGGCTCCTGAAGTTTGCCCTGTTTGCGCTCATCCTCAAAGCTATTTTGAAGTTAGAAAAGAGAACTATTAATAATTATAAGCTTAACAAACTAAAGCAGATATTTTAAGTGGAACTACTACTTAAAATACCTGCTTTTTGTTTTTCGTTTTGCGCTCAATAGGCAGAGCGTTTTTTTGCAATTAAACAGTCTTTATTTACTGTTTACCATTTCCGTATACATATCACAAATTTCGTTCACTTCACCGTGAGCTACAATTTGTCCTTTTGTGAGAATAATAGCCTTGTTGCAAAGCTTTCTCACTCTGTCTGTACTGTGGGATACAAAAAGCACCGTAACACCGTCTGCCATCATATCGAGTATTCTTTGCTCACTTTTTTCCTTAAAAGCAGCGTCACCAACACTCAAAACCTCGTCAAGAATGAGAACATCAGGCTTTACTGCCGTTGCTATTGCAAAACCGAGACGGGATTTCATACCGGAAGAATAACTTTTAAGCGGTGCATTTATAAACTCCGAAAGCTCGGAAAATTCTACTATTTCGTCGTACTTTTCCTTAATGAACTTCTTTGAAAAGCCCATTGTTGCGCCGTAAAGATATATATTTTCGCTTCCCGTATAATTAGGGTCGAAGCCTGCACCAAGCTCAAGCATAGGAGCAATAACGCCGCTTACCTTTACATTTCCCATTGTTGGCTTTAAAACGCCTGCGATAGTTTTAAGCAATGTGCTTTTACCGGCACCGTTGAAGCCCATAATGCCAACTCGGTCTCCTTTTTCAACCTTAAACGATACATCCTTAAGCGCCCAAAATTCGCTGTAATGCAGCTTTCTTGTTACAAAACGGATAAAGTATTCCTTTGCGTTGTCCACTCGTTCACGGTTTAAACGAAAGAGCATACTGACATGATTTACTTCTATTGCGTAATCTTTCAAAATATCAGCACTCCCTTCTTAAATGTGTAAAATAAACTTGTCCTGCAGCTTATAGAATACACCGACACCGATGATAAAGACAACAACGGCAAATACAGCGGAATAAATAACACTGCTAATATCAAGATACGACCACAGCTCATTTCCGTGAAGGATTGCTGCTCGGAACATTTCAACAATACCGTAAAGAGGATTTACTTTAAGTACGGAAATTTTCCACGAGTCTTCGCCGGAGCCTATCTTGTCAAGCGTATAAACGATAGGTGTGGCATAGAACAAAAGCATACAAAATACGTCATACAGACTTTCAACATCCTTAAAGAACACATCTAAGGTTGCAAGCAGCATACCGATACCGAGACACATAACAAACAGAATAATTATCGGTATTATTGCAAAAACAACATTACCTGTTATTGTAATCGGGTCAATTTTAGCTATATTGAAAAAGGCAATAACAACCACCAATACAGTAAGCGATATCAAAAAGGTTACAAAGGTTGAAAGTACGACAGACAAAGGATAAATGTACTTTGGTACATAAACTTTTTTAATTATTGACGCACTGCCTCTTATTGATTTCATTGCTCTTTTTGTGCTTTGACTGTAAAATTCATAAAGCAAACGACCTGAAAGCAGATAAACGGGATAATTAACTATCGAATCCGACGATCCCTTTCCGAAAAAGCTGCTGAAAACAAAGGTCAAAACAATCATCGTAAGAAGCGGCTGCAAAAAAGTCCAAAACACGCCGAGAATGGAATTTCTGTATTGCAGCTTTATTCTTTTAACAACGAGCTCACGAAGCAAAAAGCGATACTTCATAAACTTATCTGTATAAACACTGATTTTCTTCTTTGTGGACAAAGATACAACCTCCCAGTTAGTTATTTATATTGTTATATCGGGTTGAAAAAAGTTATATTTTTAGTATTATATCATATTCGTTTAGATTTTACAAGTGCAAAGTGAAGCAGAAAACAGTAAGCGTAACGTATGCCGCAAATCAATTCATTTTAAAATTGCGTCGCAGACCCTTATTGCTCATTACTAATTGCTAATTTTTTAAAACTCCCTCAAAAAAGGAAGCTCGGTTGCTCGCACCTTTACTGCTTCTCACTTACTGCTTTCTGCTTGCTACTCTCTACTTTTTTAAATTTATTTAAAGTTTACCGCGTTATAATAAATTATCTGTATTGCATTTTTATTTAAAGAGTGCTACAATAAGTGGAAAACACCTAAAGGAGGTTTTATGTTGGACGAATTTAATAAAGATCAATTGCAAGAAGATGAAGTTGCAGAAGAAGCAACACAAGAAACTGTATCCGACGCTACCGTCGAAGCAGAATCAGCACAAGAGGATGCTCTTCACGAGGAGCTTGAGGGTATCAGAGATATGTTCCAAAGAGAACTTGATGCAGCAGCAGAAAGCGACGACAGCGGCGAAATCATCCAAGAGCTTGAGGATGTGTCGGACGAGGATGCCGACGAAAATGAAGCTACAGACGGAGAAACCGCCCGTATCTGCGAATGTTGCGAAGAATGTGCTGTTTCAAAGGATTACGGCGAAGATTATATGTACTGTGATTCCTGCCGTGAGCTTATGAAACGATACCCATTGCGCTCAAGCGGTGTATTTATGGTTGTTGTTATGATAGTGGCTTTCGTAGCTTGCGTATACAGTTCGATGGACTATATGACTGCTATGACAACTGTTATCGAGGGTGATACATACTATCAAGAGGGAAGACTTTTGTCGGCTATGTATTCGCACTATAGTTATGTAAACAGTGCCTCCACCGATACTGTTTCAAAGCGTGCCGTAAAACAGCTTATAGATGCTTTTGACAAAACGGGCTATTCAACAGAGGTTTCATCTCTTATTGAAACTCATTACAGCGAAACAGCACTTAAAATGCCTTGGAATAAAAAGTACGCAGATATGCTTCAGCACAACACAGAGCTTGAAGAAACATACTACGCAGTTACAGGCGAGGTTTCGGCAGCGTTAAACGGCGAAGAGTTCGATCTTGAGGAATACATTACAAGACTCGATGCTTTAAAAGAGCTTAACCCGAAGGAAATCGGTGAAAGCGAAACAGTTGAAGCTTACAACGAAATCTTTATAGAATACTACAAATACATTCTTATGAGTATGAGCGGAGAAAGCGTTGAAGCTCAGCTGCAGCAGCTTGCGTATATAGACAGTATAAACGAAAACAATATGGAGTGGGCATATCTTGCCAACTACTGTGCAGTTGCCGCAAAGAGCGGTAACCTTGAGCTCACAACGGAGCTTTACGACAGACTTATAGAAATCAACATTGAAGATGCAAACGCATACACTGCACTTGCCAACTACTACAGATATAAAAACGACCCTGACATGATGATTGAGGTTTGCGAAAAGGCGAAAGAAAATTCACATTCATCAGACCTTTCCTACAAGCAAACCTTAGCTATTGCATACCTGCTCAAAGGTGAGGGTGCGCTTGCTTTAGAAGAAATGACAACATATATGAACAGCTCGTCTTACACCGTACAAAGCTGTAACCTTTATGCTCTTTGCGGTCTTTACAACGGCGACACGGATATTTACGACGATATGAAGTCCACCTTAGAGGGTGCAGGGTACGAAATCAGCGAGCTTGTTGAAAAATACAAGAGTGAAAAAATTACAATTGAGGAAGCTTTGACAGATATGGGAGGTGATATCTGATGACAGGACTTTATACACTTATTAAATATCTCACTTTCCCGGGCGCCTTAACGAGAGGTATGTGGGAGCAGATCGTATGTCGCATCTGCAAAGTGCCTGTTGAGGATAACCGTTATCTCAGAAACGACGAAATGTCAAGCCACATAGATCATGAGCTAATGCCGACGGCAAGAGGTGCATTTGCTATAGGCTTTGTACCGTTTTTCTTCCATTTGCTCGGAGCAATTTGTCTCGGCGCGATACCTTCCGTACTTTTTGTGTATCTCGGCTTTAAAGGCGATTTACTTTTCACTGTTTCATCTATTGTTTGCTATTGGTTTGCAATATCGCTACTCACAAACTGTTTCCCGCTTATTGAGGATGTTCTTAATATGACCGAAAAGGTATACAAGAAAGGTAATATCCTTCAAAAGATTTTCTACACACCCGGTATTGCAGTGCTTTATGTGGGTGCTTATGCTGAAAAATATTGCTTAACATTTGT
>CAZNQI010000146.1:2909-4410 GCA_964575375.1 uncultured Faecalibacterium sp. | reverse complement strand
TCTTTCTCATTTTCATATCCGGGTTTGCCCAAAAGTGCAAACATATTCTTCTTGTAGCTTTCAACACCGGGTTGGTCAAACGGATTTATACCGAGAACATATCCCGAAATTGCACAAGCCTTTTCAAAGAAATAAATAAGATAACCAAGTGATACCTCGCTCATATCCTCACTTTCAATAACGATATTCGGTACACCACCGTCGTTATGAGCAAGAATCGTTCCCTCAAATGCCTTTTTATTAACGAAAGACATTGTCTTACCTGCAAGGAAATTAAGACCGTCAACATTGTCGCTTTCTTCTTCAATGAAAATTTCTTTCTTTGCCTTTTTGAAAGCTACAACCGTTTCAAACATTATTCTTTCACCCTGTTGAATATACTGACCGAGTGAATGAAGGTCTGTTGAAAAAATTGCGCTGGTCGGGAAAAGACCTTTGTTTTCTTTACCCTCGCTTTCACCGAAAAGCTGCTTGAGCCATTCGTTCATCATTGTGAAACACGGCTCATAAGAAATAAACATTTCAGTAAGCTTGCCCTTTTGATACAAAGCGTTTCTGATTGCTACATATTTATAGCAGTCGTTTTTGTCAATCGCTGTTTCCATAAGCTCTGTACGAGCCTTTTGGGCGCCCAGCATTAACGCGTCAATATCTATACCTGCAGCAGCGATAGGAAGAAGTCCTACTGCTGTGAGAACCGAATATCTGCCTCCGACATCATCGGGTACAACGAAGGTTTCGTAGCCCTCCTCGTCGGAAAGATTCTTTAAAGTACCCTTTGCCTTATCGGTCGTTACAAAAATTCTCTCTTTAGCACCGTCCTTGCCGTACTTCTTGTTAAGAAGATCACGGAACACTCTGAAAGCGATTGCGGGTTCTGTTGTTGTGCCCGATTTTGAAATTACGTTAACGGAAAAATCTTTTCCGTCGCAAATTTCAATAAGATCGCTCAAATAAGATGACGAAATGCTGTTACCTGCGAAATAAATTGCAGGAGTACCCTTGCGAGTATCGTTGTAATTTTGACCTTTAACAAACTCAACAACCGCTCTGGCACCAAGGTAAGAGCCACCGATACCGATAACGATAAGCACATCGCTGTTTGACTTGATTTTTTCTGCAGCAGCCTTAATTCTTTGGAATTCCTCTTTGTCGTAATCTACAGGGAGGTCTACCCAGCCGGTAAAGTCGCTGCCCGCACCTGTCTTTTGATGGAGCGCATCATGTGCTGCTGTTATTTTGTCTTGAAAAGAGAATATTTCTTCGTCTGTTACAAACTGTGAAACATACTTTTTTGTTAAATTTGCTGACATATTTGAAACTCCTATATCAATATTTGTATAATTTAAGTATTTTTATGTATTTTAATATAAATGAGCAAATTTGTCAACACTCAATCAGTCGATTTTGTAATACTTTTTAAAAATCTTAACATAATATCCCATATTTTTGTTTTTTCGACAGCATTTTGTGCCACTAAATTGTATTCACTTATAATCTC
>CAZNQI010000146.1:0-2899 GCA_964575375.1 uncultured Faecalibacterium sp. | reverse complement strand
AAGCTGAATTTTTCCAAGAATTTGTCCCGTCTCAACAGGTGCTTCTACATCCTGTTGAAGTTCAATTGTTGTTTCAATTTTGCTTTTAAGCTCCGATTTAATTGTTATCGGATTTATTTTTGACAAAACGGGCTTTATATATTCCTCTACACCCTTCAAAACCTTAACCTCTCCAAAGGATGAGGTGTCTATTTCGGGAGTGAAGGTTTCGTAATTGGCAAAGCCCCAATTAAGCATAGCCTTTGCACTTTCAAATCTGTCTGTGCTGTTTTCACTTCCCATAACAACTGCGATAAGGTGCAGTGAATCCCTTTCTGCCGAAGCACTAAGACAATGACCGGCTTTTGACGTAGTACCGGTTTTAAGTCCCGTTGTGCCACTGTAAAAGCGTACAAGCTTATTTGTGTTGACAAGCTGTGTTTCACCGCCACGAAGAGTGTCCATCCAAACGGTTGTATACGTTTTAATTCTCTCGTGAGAAAGAAGCTCTTTCGACATTATTGCAATATCCAATGCAGTAGTAAGGTGCGTTTCGGTGTCGTCGTCAAGACCTGTGCAGTTATCAAAATGAGTATTTGACATTCCGAGCTGCTTTGCTCTTTCGTTCATCATATTGACAAACGCTTCCTCACTTCCGGCTATATGCTCACCGAGTGCCGTACAAGCGTCGTTTGCGCTGCCTATCGCCGTGGCTTTAAGCAGGTCGTTGACGCTCATCTCCTCGCCCTCCTTCAGCCAAATCTGTGAGCCACCCTTTGCTGCCGCCGTAGGGCTTGTTGATACGGTGTCCTCCAAAGCCATCACACCACTATCGAGCGCTTCCATAAACAAAAGAAGTGCCATTATTTTAGTAACGGACGCCGGATAAAGCTGTTCGTTTTCGTTTAAGGCATAAAGCACCTGACCTGTTGAAGCATCCATCAGCACTGCTGATTTTGCCTTGACATCAATCACCGCCCCGTTTTCGGCGAAAGCGAAAAAGGAAAAGCAGGAAAGCATTAACGAAATTACAAGAAAAGCTGATACTAATTTTTTCATCTGTCATCACCTCTAATTGATGTTTATGAAAAACAACACAAAAATAACACCGCAATGTATCCAACTTTTCTTTACTACATAAGTTTAACATATTGACCTTTAAACGAAGCTAATATATAATAAGTAGGAAGTAGAAAGTAGGAAACAATAAGGGAGTTTTTAACTCTGACTATGCTACAGTATAATATTAACAAGGAGCAAAAATGAAAGTTAAATTTTACACATTAGGCTGCAAGGTTAATCAATACGAAACACAAAGTATGATTGAAGCCTTGGAAAAAAACGGATATGAAATCACAACCGAAAACAATGCGGATATTTTCATAATAAATTCCTGCACCGTTACTGCCTCTGCAGACCAAAAGACGAGACAGGCTGTCAGAAAGTTTAAGCGTCTTAATCCCGATTCCGTTGTGGTTTTAACAGGCTGTATGCCTCAGGCGTATCCCGAAAAGTCTGAAGCACTAAAAGAAGCCGACATTATTTTAGGAAACAAAACAAACTCAAGCTTGGTTGAGCTTTTGAATCAATACACTCAAAGCCGTTGCCGAATTTCAAACATAAATCAGCACCAAAAGGATGACCTGTTTGTGCCTTGCAGTATTTCATCTTTCGACGAGAGAACAAGAGCAAGCGTTAAAATTCAAGACGGCTGCAACCGTTTCTGTTCTTACTGTATCATCCCCTATTCAAGAGGCAGAGTTCGCTCAAAGCCGCTTGACGAGCTGAAAAAGGAGCTTATCACCCTTTCCGAAAACGGCTATAAAGAGGTTGTACTCGTGGGAATTAATCTTTCCTCTTACGGCAGTGATATCGGATGTACCTTCCCCGACGCTGTAAAGCTCGCAGAGGACATAGACGGTATTTTAAGAGTGCGCCTGGGCTCACTCGAGCCTGACCATTTGACCGATGAGGTTATTAAAGAACTTTCAAAATGCAAGAAGCTCTGCCCTCATTTTCATCTTTCGCTTCAAAGCGGTTGCGACAACACCCTAAAGAGAATGAACAGACACTATACAGCAAACGAATACAGGGAAATTTGCCAAAAGCTTCGCTCAAGCTTTGAAAATTGCAGTATAACCACCGATGTTATGGTAGGCTTTGCAGGAGAAACACAGGAGGATTTTGAAGAAAGCCTTTCATTCGTTAAAGAAATTGCTTTTGAAAAGGTACACGTTTTCCCCTACTCCCTAAGAGAGGGTACGAAAGCGGCAAAGTTCACCGACCACCTTACAAAACAAATAAAAGACGAGCGAAGCCGTATTATGATTGACGAATGTGAAAGGATACGAAGAAATTTCTTCCAAAACCAAACAGGCAAAACGTACAGCGTTATTTTTGAAACAAAGGATAAGGACGGTCTTTGCCTCGGACACACGGAAAACTATATTCCCGTAAAGGCACTCGTTCCGGATTTTGAAAGCGGTATACTTAAAACGGTTAAGATAGTATCTGTCGGTAAGGGAGATTTTTGTATAGCAGAAGAAAGTAAGAAGTAAAACAAAAGGGGACCGGTTACGTCTGTGCGAGAGTGCACAGCGAACCAGTCCCCTTATTTATATTCCCTTTTCGCCGGTAATTCTGCTTTTATTCAATACTCTTAAGTGCGTCAAGCTCACTTTGGTCGATTTTAATGTAACCGTCCTTGATAACCTTAACGTCCCTTCTGTGAACAACCAACGGTGCTGCCACCTTTTCCTTATCAAGAGACACCTTAAGCATACCTGTCAAGAGGTTAACATCCACAACAGTTCCCCTGCCCTCTTTAGTCTCAACAACAGCTCCGTTTTTCGGCGTTACTTTCAAAAGATGCTCATAGGCCTCCTGCTCATATTTAAGACAGCACATAAGTCTGCCGCAG
>CAZNQI010000145.1:0-4444 GCA_964575375.1 uncultured Faecalibacterium sp. | reverse complement strand
GTAGTACAAATTAAACTCGTTAACCGAAACACCGGGTACAGAGCTTGCAACCTTGTCAACTTCCTTTTTAAGCTCGGAAAACGCCATCGGCTGCATAACTGCACCGTGAGCAGACTGAGGAATGAGTGTATCTGCAGGCGTCGGCTCTGCGTTCACCTCTTCCTTAAGTGAAAACGAAAGCTTATATGTACCGTCGCCCATATCCTCACATTTAGCCCAGCTTACAGATTCGTAATTTGTAAGTGCACATCCCTTTTCGCTGCCGTGAATAGGCATATCGTAAAGTATTTCCTCTGCACCCGAAGCTCTCACCAATTCCTCGCATTCTTCCTCGGTTACCATATAATTTGAAGCGAGGTTTAAAACGAAGTTGATAGTAGAATCGAAGTTTCTGTATTCTTCGGGAAGAGACTGATACTCTTTCTTTTTAAATGCAGGCTTTTGCGATTTGAACTTATCAACCAAAAGCGTGTACTTTTCCATTATTTCTTTTGTGCTTTCAGGCTTTGCGTTTGCAGCTTTCAGCGTTGTAGCTACCGTTGTAGTTTCACCTGTAGCAGTTGTGGTTTGCTGTGTTGTGGCTGTCGTAGTCGTTTGTACTGCCAATGGCATAGTCGTTGTAATTTGCGTAGCAGTTGTTTGTGCTGTGGTCGAAACGGTGGTGCTTACAATCGTTTCTGCCGCTTTCTGTTTTTCTTTGTCGATACCGTTAATCCAAACAAGAAGAATAACAATTACCAAAACTAAAGCACCGATTACGCCTGCCGAAGTCAATTTTTCTTTCATACAAACTCTCCTATAAACTTTTTTCTCACACGTTGGTTAAATCTTTTAAGAATTTGTCCTTGTAAATTTCAAAAACAGCTTCCATTGTTTCATCATCCTCCGTATAAACATAGTGCGTTTCGCCGTTTGCATATTCAGCTTTAAATATAACAATACTACCACTTTCGTCTTGGAGCACTACAATGACGTATTTTTCATTTTCATATTCAACCGAATCGATAATTCTTGCACGTAATTCCTCGCCACTTTCATCTGTTACGGTTATAACGTTTCTATCGGGTATATCTTCTTTTTCGGTTTTTTCAAAATACCAATCATTTTTATCTTCATATTCGCTGTAAGGAAAGTCATCTTCATCATATTCATCATCTTCGTCTATATCGAACACTTCTTCAAACATATCATTATATTCTTTTTTGAAATCTCTCATAATTTTTCTCCGTAAATTAAACAAAGTCTGTTCTTTAATTAATCAGCGTAAAACACTTTCAAATCGTCAAGTCGCAAAAGCGACGGTGCAAGTCCTGCAGCCGAGCCGGTGTCAATGTCTATCCACGTATCGGTAAAGATTACCTTGCCCGTATATTCGGGGCCGTAAAGCAGTGTCGGAGTATGACCGAACACCACCATAATATCATCGAAATACTCTGTATAAAGCGTTGGTCTTGTCCAAAGAAAATCGTGTGCTGTGTACTCGCAAAGCTTTTTGTCTTTACGGAACGAGCCGAGTCCGCTGTGAGTTAAAAGGAACTTTCTTTCCCCTGCCGTAACCTCGGCATAAAGCGGTGCTTTTCTCAAATACTCTAAAATATACTTTATTTGCTTATCACGAATCCCCCTGAGCTCATTCACGGTTTGGTCTGCGCCGTTTTGCATCCAATGAGAATAAGCTTGAAGCTTTTCGGATTTTAATTTGTCTATGCTTTCATCCGTTATCTCATCAAACAAAAAATCGCACGAGAGCATCATAGCTTCGTGGTTGCCGAGTATCAGCTTAAAATTCGGTCTCGACATAAGCCATATAAGCGTTTTTATGCCCTCACGTCCTCTGTCGATAACATCACCGAGAACATAGCAGGTATCACTTTCCTTAAAATCTGCCTTTTGAAGCAAAGCTATAAACTTATCAAGCGAATAGCCGTGTAAATCCGATGTTGCATAAATCATATATGTAGCCTCCTTGTTTAATTTGCATTATACACTATCTAAGCTTAAATATCAAAGTAAAAAGATAAATTTAAAAATAAATTTTATAAAATTATTACGGCTGTTGCAAAAAAGATGCGACAGCCGTTAATTTTTGCCCTTATAGTAGAGAGAGCTTTTTTAAAATCAGCATTTTTAATGCAAATGCATAGTTTTGTATGCAAATGCATACATAAATGATAATGATAATGTAAATGACAATGATAATGTAAATGATAATGACAATGATAATGATAATGTATATGTTAATGATAATGATAATGTGCCGTAAATGCAAAAACAACACAAGCACAAAAAAAGAAAAAGCTTTATTCTTTCAAACGGTTGATTTTTTTACGTTTAAGCCATTTCATAATTTACAAATGCTTTTAAAAAAACCGGTCTTTACTTTTTAACTGCCGACACCATATACATTCTCGAATTCGATATCATAACATCAACATCGAAATGTTCTTTCATAAGTTCACAAAGTGCATCCGTTTCGGGAAGCAAATTTGAAATTTTACTTGCTTTGCCCGAATGGTGCATTATAAGCCTTTCTCGGCTCATACCGTGCGCTACAGAAAGTCTGCCGCCCGTTTTAAGAGCAGCTGCAAGATTGGCAAAAAGCTTTTTCGAGTTTACAAAATGCGGAAAGGCGTTGTATATCATTATACAATCGAAGCTTTCGCCAAAGGAATACTCCTCTGCATCGGCACAAATTATTTCAAATTCGGGAAACTTTCCTTTTGCGATTTTAACCATTTCGCTTGAAATATCAATTCCCGTAACGCACTGCGCCTCTCGCTTTATGTAATCGGGAAAAAGTACGCCCGTGCCGCAGGCTACATCTAAAACACGCTTGCCCTTTGATATATCGGCTAAATTCAAGATTTCTTCGATAACGGCTTCATCTCGCACCATATTGCTGTCCCAAGAGTCTGCACATTCGTCAAAAAAAGCTACGACATCTTCCTTTTTCATTGCATACCACCCATTGCTTGATTAGCACTTTTAAAATGAAGCTCTCTCATACCCTCGACCTCATCGCAAACAGGTTTAAGGTTACAGCTGTCGCAATCGAAATTGACACTTTTCATAACGTGGTCAAGTGTTTTTGCCACTGCGGCGCTTCTTTGTGCAATTTTTCTTAAAAGCGAATAATCAGCCTGCGAAGCTGTTACAAAGATTATCTTCACACCTTTTACATTGGGGTTTTCCTTGTATTTTTTTATTAAAAGATTGCCCACCGAATTAAAGTCAATTCCGTTTTTAATTGCACTTTTTTGTACTCGCACAGCTTCTTTATCAGAGCTTGAAGCAGACCTCATCATAAAGCCTTTAGGGAAGCAATGATATTTCACATATTCAAGCTTTTTTATAAGATTGTACGCCTTTTGCTCGTCGTCAACCTCGTTTATACTGATAAGAGTGATTCTTGCAAAGCTTCGGTTTTCTTTTATTTCGCAAAGCTCCTCTCCTACTACAACGATTGAGTCGCCGATATCGTCGGTAGTTACAAGATTAAAGCCCGTACCCGAAAGTTCAAACGCAGTGTCTCGCTGCAAAATAACCTCGCTGTAGCCGATATCCTCCCACGCCTTGCTTTCGTCGCATTCATATACTCTGTTCGGTAAACCCGAAAAGCAAGAAAGTGTCTGTTTAATTAAGCTGTCAAAAAAATTCATCAGAGCTTCTTATCCCTTTTCATTTTGTCGTAACGGTTTTTCCAAAGCCAGTCGTAAACTACTCTTACAAGCTTCATATCAAGGTTAAACCAATAGATAGCGAAGGTCAAGATAAATAAGCATACCACCACTGCGAGTATAATTAAAATTATATCCATATCAGTTCACCTTACTGAGACCTTTCTGTCTTGCATACTCTGCGGCACCCAAAGCACCCATAAGCTGAGGGTCGGTCGAAAGCTCAACAACCTTTATTTTAAGCACCTTTTCAATGGCAGCCTTAAGACCGTCGTTCTTTGCACAGCCACCCGTAAGAGTGATACTGTCTGTAGCGCCCGCCTTTTTTGCCATAACGAAGCAACGCTTGGCAACTGCAAGCTGAATACCTGCCGCAATTTCTTCCATCGGCTTACCCTCACCAACAAGAGAGATAACCTCACTTTCTGCGAAAACAGTACACTGAGCAGTTATGGGAATTGTATTTTTTGCTTTAAGAGAAAGGGAAGAAAATTCGGGTAATGTCATCTCAAAAGCATTTGCCATAGCCTCATAAAAGCGTCCCGTACCTGCCGCACACTTATCGTTCATTGCAAAGTTTTTAACAGTACCGTCGGTGTCAATTGAAATACCCTTAACGTCCTGCCCGCCGATATCGATAATAGCCTTAACCTCGGGGTTTGTTACGTGTACACCCATTGCGTGGCAGCTTATCTCCGATATATTTTCGTCGGCAAAAGGCACCTTGTTTCTGCCGTAGCCCGTACCGATAAGATAGCTTAGCTGTT
>CAZNQI010000144.1:0-4450 GCA_964575375.1 uncultured Faecalibacterium sp. | reverse complement strand
TAGTGGTGAGCTTTATAACAAATATTGGCCTGCTGATGTTCACATTATCGGTAAAGATATCGTTCGTTTCCATACAATTTATTGGCCGATTATGCTTATGGCACTCGGTGAGCCTCTTCCGAAGCAGGTTTACGGTCATCCTTGGCTTCTTTTCGGCGAGGATAAGATGAGCAAGTCAAAGGGTAATGTTATATACGCTGACGAGCTTTCAAAGCTCATTGGTGTTGATGCTGTCAGATACTATCTTCTTTCGGAAATGCCTCACGCAAATGACGGCTCAATTTCATACGGTACAATCATCGAAAGATACAACAGCGACCTTGCAAATACGCTCGGCAATCTTGTTAACAGAACAGTTGCAATGACAAACAAGTATTTTGACGGCACGGTTATGGCTCCTACCTGCCCCGATGCTATTGACGATGAGCTCAAAGCATTTGCTCTTGAAACAGTTAAGACTGTTGAAAATAAGATGGGTTCATATCACATAGCTGACGCTGTTGATGCGATTATGAACCTTGCGAAGCGTTGCAACAAATATATCGACGAAACTGCTCCTTGGGCACTCGCAAAGGACGAGGCTCAAAAAGAAAGACTCGGCACTGTACTTTATAATCTTCTTGAGGGTATCAGATTTATTTCTGTTCTTATTTCAGCATTTATGCCGGAAACCTCAAAAGCAATTCTCGCACAGATTAACTGCGATATAGCTGACTATGATAGTCTTTCTGCGTTTGGTGCATTACAAAGCGGCAACAAGGTTGGTAATGCTACTCCCCTTTTCGCAAGAATTGATGTAGAAAAAATGATGGCTGAAATTGAAGCTCAGCAAAAAGCTGCTCAAGAAGGTGAAAAGAGCATTGAAGAAATAGAAAGTGCTGAAAAAAAGCAAGATGCAATTAAAGCAGAAATCGAAGGCGTTGCAAAAATCGGTATCGACGATTTTATGGAAGTTGATTTGAGAGTTGGAAAGGTTGTTGACTGTGAGCCCGTTAAGCGTGCAAAAAAGCTTCTCAAGCTCACTCTTGACGACGGTAGCGGAACCCCAAGAACAGTTGCTTCAGGTATTGCTAAGTGGTATAAGCCCGAGGATATCATCGGCAAGAGCGTTATCGTTGTTTCAAACCTTAAGCCTGCAGTTCTTTGTGGTGTTGAAAGTCAAGGTATGATTCTTGCAGCAGATTGCAGTGAGGATGATGTTAAGGTTATTTTTGTAGACGGTATTCCGGAAGGCTCGAAGGTTAGATAATGTATAGTGGTATTTTTGATTCTCACGCGCATTATGACGACGCACGCTTCGATGAGGACAGAGATAAGCTTTTGACTGACCTTTTTGCAGGAAGTGTCGGCTACATTATCAACTGTGCTTGTGATTACAAATCGTGTCTTACTACTCTGGACCTATCCGAGAAGTACAAAAATCTTTATGCCGCTTTAGGTATCCACGCTCACGAGGCAGAAGCCTCAACGCAAGAAGATTTTGAGAAAATCAAAGCACTTTTTACAAGAGAAAAGATTGTGGCTGTTGGCGAAATCGGTCTTGACTATTATTATGACTTTGCTGACAGAAAGGTACAAATTGAAGTTTTCAGAAAACAAGTCGCTCTGGCAAATGAATTGGACTTACCCGTAATCATTCACGACAGAGAAGCACACGAGGATACAATGCAGGTACTCAAAGAATTTAAGCCAAAGGGTGTTGTACATTGTTTTTCAGGCAGTGCAGAAATGGCCAAGGAGATTATTAAGCTCGGCTTATACATTGGTATAGGCGGCGCTGTAACTTTTAAGAATGCTCGCAGACCTATTGAGGTTGTTGAAAGCATCCCTTTAGAGTATATCCTGCTTGAAACCGATGCACCGTATATGACACCCGTACCGTTTAGAGGCAAGCGTTGCGATTCATCGCACATTGAATACACAGCTCAAAAGATTGCCCAAATAAAAGGTATGGATACTCAGGCAGTTATTGATATTTGCTGTGAAAATGCGAAGAGATTATTCAGAATATAAAAATTTTAAGCGATTGCTGTTAGTTTCAGCAATCGCTTATTTTTTATGTTTAAATATTACTTCAAAAGGTAAACTCTTGTTTCATACGGTCTTGTCATAAAACCGTTGTGAATAATCGGGTTCTTTTCATAGTTGTAAAGCATAAGCTCGGCTTTAGATATATCGAAATCAGCAGGCGCTCTGTATGCCATCTCCTTTTCAGCGAACGAACACACTACAAGCATCTTTTGCCCCTCGTATGTTCTAACGTAAGAGAAGATATCCTTTTGAGTCTTAACAAGCTCAAAATCACCGTATTTTACAATATCATTTTCTTTACGGAATTTAAGAAGCTTTTTGTAATAGTTCAAAATCGAATACGGATTGCTTTGCTCTGCTTCAACATTAATTTCTATATAATTAGGATTAATTTCAAACCACGGTTCGTCAGCAGTTGTGAAGCCGGCGTTCTTTTTACCGTTCCATTGCATCGGAGTTCTTGCATTATCTCTCGAAGCATACATACAGAATTTCATTGTAATTTTATCGGAAATACCAAGCTTTCGGAAAAGTGCATAGGTATTAATCGATGACACATCCTTATATCTGTCTATGGTAGGTATTTTGGGATTTGTCATACCAATTTCCTGCCCTTGATAAATAAACGGCGTACCACTTTGACAAATATACATTGTGGCGAGCATTTTACCGCTTTGCTGACGGTATTTTTCACTGCCGTAGCGAGAGATAATTCTCGGCTGATCGTGATTTTCGATATAGTTTGCATTCCAAGCGATACCGTAAAGTGCTTTTTGCCAATGGTTATATACCTTTTTAAGCTTTCGTGGTCTAAACGGTGTTCTTATCCAGTTTGTAATGATATTGTCGCAATTCATATGTTCAAAATGGAACATCATATTAAGAAGCTGACCGTCGCCCTCACGAATAAACTGCAAAGCCTTTTTAGGTGTCATCATAGGTGCTTCACCAACAGTAAAGCAATCGTATTCGTCGTAAACCTCTTTAAACTCTGCAAGGTACTCTTTAAGATGAGGACCATTGCTGTAATGTTCAATTCCCGTTGCTGTAGGAAGCGGAAAACCATTTGGCAAGCCCGGTTTCTTTGAAATGAATGTTATAACATCTTCTCTAAAGCCATCAACACCCATATCAAGCCAAAAGCGAATTATATCTTTAACTTCTTTTCTTACCTTTGGATTATCCATGTTAAGATCCGGCTGTTCTTTTGCAAAAACGTGAAGATAATATTTATCTATCTCCTTGCAGTATTCCCACGCTTTTCCCTGGAAAGTTGAAAGCCAGTTATTAGGCTCCTTACCGGGTTTTCTACCCTTGCGCCATATATAATAATCGTGATATGGGTTATCCTCGCCTTTTTGACTTTCCTTAAACCATTCGTGCTCTGTAGATGTATGGTTAACAACTAAATCCATTATTATCTTAAGCCCTCTTTTATGAGCCTCTTCAATTAAAAGCTTAAATTCATCCAATGTACCGTAGTCTTCAGATATATCACGGTAATTTGCAATATCGTACCCGTAATCGGCATTAGGTGATGGATAAAGCGGGGAAAACCAAATAGCATCAACGCCCAAATCTTTTATATAGTCCAGCTTTGAAATTATACCCTTTAAATCACCGATACCGTCTCCGTTGCCATCGCAAAAGCTTCTCGGCCAAATTTGGTATACGGACATTTCTTTGTACCATTTCTTTTCCATATAAGACAACTCCTTTTTTAAAGCAAAAAAGGCTGTTTATAATATTTTACAAACAGCCTTTCTGTAAATTTATTCTGCTTTAGCTTTTCTTGCTTCGATTTCAGCAACAAGCTCTCTCTGACGGTTTTCTGTAAGTGTATAGAAGAACATTGGAACTGCACAAGCAAACATACTGATAGCACCTGAAAGGATAAGCACATTCCAAAGCTTATCAGGATTTGCAACGTTACCTGTAGCTGCATCGATACCTGCAATGCTCATTGACATAACACCGATGAAAGCACCAACAGCCATACCGATTTTGTTGATAAGTGTTTGCATTGCGAAGCAAATGCCCTCGCCTCTTTCACCTGTCTTCCATTCAAGATAGTCAACAGTATCACCAATCATAGCGTAGCTCATAATATTATTAACACCTTGAGGAATACCGAGAAGGATAAGACCAATAGCACTTACAAGAAGCTTCCAAGGTGCATCGTAACCAACAAAATACATAACAGTCATTACAATGCCACCGAATAAGTGAACAAGGATATATGTGTATTTCTTTGTAAACTTCTTTGTGAGCCACGGAACAAGAACAGAAGCAACAAGACCGCCCGGGATAACAAGCAAGGTAATAATACCGTACAAGCCTTCGTTTTTGAGAACGTATTTAGCAAAGTAAAGACCACCTGTGTATGTATAAACCATTCTTGCACCACCAAGAACACCTG
>CAZNQI010000143.1:3582-4481 GCA_964575375.1 uncultured Faecalibacterium sp. | reverse complement strand
GCCGTCAATACCCATGTGATAATGATCTTTGCAATGATCCCAATGAACAGATTTGTATAGCTGAGAGGGACCTTCTCAACATTACATAAGGTAAATCTCATATTTCCTCCTCATTTAATTTATATTAACAGCCTTGTAGCTGATGATAAAAATAATTCTCTATAACGAGGGATTGCTTTCGCAACCCCTCAATAAAACCGGACAGTAATATACTATAAATGGAGTCTTTTTCAAAAAAGGGTGTCCGGGTATTACACATTACGCACAGCTGTATGCAACAAAATTCACATAATGAGCTCGGTTACCATTCGGGAAATCGGCTCTTTTTGTTTGAATGACGCCTCTGATGCGAAGCATCTCTCCAACCTGACGTTCAAGAAGTATTTTTTCGTGTTTCTTGTTGTAGAATACAACCGGTACAGTTGAATAGTGATTATCAACCTCGCTCTCAATCATTAATCTGTACATATTTCCCAGTGATTCAAACTTGATTATTCGCCCCTCAAGCTCAAAATAATTGCGTCTGTTTTCATCTTCAGCATAACGGATTTCAGTTCCGAAGACACCACAGGAAAACAGATTATTCTTTTTAGAACTCTGAAGAGAGCCTACAACCTCGACCTTATCTCCTATTTCGAACTCATCAGCCATATCTGCTGAAACTGCCTTCGGGAAGAATATTGCTGAGAAATTGTGCTTACATGTTTTGATTGTAAGAATGATATGATCATTCTTTGTTACGTACTTGTTGACGATTTCACCTTTGATTATAACATTATTTATATCCATATAAAATTCTCCTTCTTTGTTTTGTTAGTATAAACGACTTAAACTCCAAGCGTGTTTTCCAAGTCAATTATATTATGCAAGATGACGCATACTGA
This sequence comes from uncultured Faecalibacterium sp., assembly GCA_964575375.1. Taxonomy (GTDB): domain Bacteria; phylum Bacillota; class Clostridia; order Oscillospirales; family Acutalibacteraceae; genus UBA6857. Next base: position 3,597 of record CAZNQI010000143.1, on the reverse strand, counting down.
TAACCGAAAATTATT
>CAZNQI010000143.1:0-3572 GCA_964575375.1 uncultured Faecalibacterium sp. | reverse complement strand
ACGACGCATCCATTCCTCGGGATCTTTGATAATATAATAAATGTCGCTTAGAAAGTTCTGTCTTTGACTGTGATCACCCACAAACCTGACAAGCAGCATTCTATCCTTCTCCGGATGTTCTCTGAAAACATACAGTTCTATTTCGAGTTTAGATTCTGTTTCAACCGTACTGATTTCGACGAAAACATCATTATTTTCAAGGTCGATAACCTTTGTTGACGTATTAATTACTTCTACCATTTTTTATTCTCCTTAAAATAATATTTGCTAAATCTCCTATCGTGTTTTAGCTTAATATTAATATGCAAGATGCACTAAACGGATAACTGAAAATTTCACATAATTCACAAACTTCTAAAAACACTATTGACAAATCAAAAAATAAAAATATAATTTTTGTGCAAGCGGACAACACATCCGCTGGGATAAAAAAATATGTGTTTCAGCCGAAACACATCATATCTTTTTGGTGATCATTAGAACCTATTTTTCTTTTTATTTTTTCACGATTGATCATTAACTTTTCGAAGTTTTCACCAACCACGACCCTGCAAAGGGTTAGTTTTGGTGCGAAAACTTCGATTTTTTTTGTTCCGAAAACCGAACCTTGACAAGTGAATCACTGCTCCATCAGAAATACAGATCGAGCATTCAGCCTCCAGCGATGTCGGTACGTAAACCGGCATCCCTCCTGCAAAAAGGATGGCACAAAAGCCCCCACGTAATCTTTTGTGAGAAAAGCTGATGGGAAAGTGGTGGCAAACGCACTAAACATTATTTAAAAATGAAAGGAAGACTAAAAAATGAAAGAAAGAAAATATGTAGAAGAAATCAGAAATGAAAACAATGAACTTTGTGACATCTATGTTTGGGACAGAGAAGCAATGAAGGAAATGATCCGAAACATACTTGAAACCGATGATGCAGAGTTCCTCCAAAAAAATGCAACAGACATTGAAAACGGCGAAGAAATCACAATTGTAAGTGCATACACCAGCCTCTTCAGAGTAGCAACTCCTGAAGATCTCGAAAGAGCAAAGAAATACGAAGAAAAAAGACTCACTGAAATCGAATCGACCGATGAAAGAGTAGATAAATTTATGAAGACACTCAAAAGAATCTACAACAAACAGTTCGAAGAATAAGTTTAATAACCGCAAGGAATACGGTTTTGTATTTAAACATCTAAAGACATATGACCCATAAATGCAAACTTATAAAACACGCCAAAAGAAACGGCGATTAAATTGAAGAAAACAGCTCAACACAGAAAGCTCTATGTTCACATAATACTACAGCATTACAAAGCGATACAATCAACAACTAAAACCCTATTACCAGATTAATTACGAATGCAATGGGATATACCCAATTAGATATATTGAACAAAACAGTCTCTCTACTTGACCGGTGGGGAGACATACAAAGAAAGGAATTAAAATTATGAAAGAATACACAAATTATATTATAAAAACTTTAACCGTTCTCGATGCATTTTTCGAAGAACTTGACAAACTTTTCAAAGAACTCAGAACAACAGGACTCCAGATGCGTTTTAACAGCGACGTAGAGGATAAAACCTATTATGGTTTTATGAAAGATAAATTTGATAAGATTTCTGAAACAATTTGTCCTACATGTCACACTTTGGAAGCGGCTATTGCAATAACTAGAGAATTTGAATCTCACTTTGATGAAGATTCAAGACCTCCGATATTGGAATATGTAATGGCAAATCTGTTCGAGCACAGCAAAAAATACACTTTACATACAGAATTATACGAAGCATACAAAGAGTTCTACAATGAAGCAATTGACTTTTTTAACGAAACAAACAAGTAAAATAATTCGAATCGCAAGAAAAACATATTACTCACTAAACCTATCAAAAATAACGGGACTACCCGATTATATATTACCTGGTGAATAACAAGAAAATACAAGTTATCCGGACATCTGAAATTACATAATAAAATTAAAGAAAAACGATGTCCGGAGACTACATAAAAAAAACAAATTAAGAAAGGAAATAAAAACATGTATAAAGATTTTCTTGATGTTACCGAGGTGGCTGAGCTTCTCGGAATTGGTAAATCAACTGCTTATGGAGTTATCCGAGAGCTCAACGCAGAGCTTATTGCCAAAGGATACAAAACAATCGCAGGAAAGATAAGTACAAGATACTTTTTTGAAAGAACAAATATAAATTTATAAGATAAAATCAAACAAATCACCCCATATTCAATCATAGGGGGTTACAAAAGAAAGGAATAAACTATTATGAAAAATACTATAAAATACATCAAAGAAGCTGAACTTCATATCAACAATATTTTTGAAACAATAGATAAAAAATTGAAAGATTATCGTATTGAATATCTTAAAATAAAATCCAACAAATATTTTACCCAAGACGAGCTATACAGATATGTTCAAAAAGCTATGTACTCAATAATGGATGATCTTATAGGACTTGAATTTTATATGGACGATACGATGTACAAAACACAAGAAAGCATTAAGAAATTTGGGAAAGAACATTATTCAAACGCATATGCTTCCAGATATCTTTCCGAAGCTACAAAAAAAACTTGAAATGTATACTGATATCTTTGAATCATACAGATCTGAACTGAAAGAAGCAGAAAGATATTTATTACTTCTTGAACTAAACGGAGGTGAAATCTAATGCCGGTATATAAAGATAAAAATCACAAGGGTACTACCCCCTGGTACGCAAAGTTCCAATATACCGATACAGAAGGTAATAAGAAAACAAAAATTAAACGTGGCTTCAGAACCGAAAAAGAAGCTAAAGCCTTTGAGAAAAAGTTCCTGTCGGACCTTGAGTCCGATAAGGAGTTTCTCTTTGAAAAGGTAGTTTATTTTTATATGAAAACCAAAAGTAACAAAATCAAACTGAGCTCACTTATGACCAAGGAGTCTATTTTCGAAAAATATATACTCCCCTACTTCAGCGGTAAAGATATCAGAGATATAACTACAGCTGACTTGACCCGTTGGCAGAACAAAGTACTTTTCGAGAAAAATGAAACCGGAGAAAGGTTATATGCCGATACATATATCAAGACAATTAATACGCAGCTCAGAGGACTTTTCAATTTTGCCGTCAGAAACGGATATATTGATTACTCTGAAAATCCGATACTCAAGCTCGAAAGCGTCGGCTCAAAAGAAAGCAGCAGAGAATTTATAACCTGGTCAAGAGAGGATTTCTCCCTCTTCCTCAGAAGCATCACAGACTACGAGGATGCCTACTATGCTTTTATAATTCTGTTTTATACAGGCATAAGAAAGGGAGAGCTTTTAGCACTCACAGTAGAGGATTTCAACTATGAGAAAAGAACACTCAGTATCAACAAAACATTTTCCATAATAAAAGGCAAAGAGGTTGTAACATCGCCTAAAACAAAAAACAGCAAACGAACCGTTATGCTCCCTGACTTTGTCTGTGAGGCCATACAGGCATACATAAACCTCTTTTACAAGCCGAGTCCCACACAAAGACTTTTCAATTACAATACGGGAAAATTTCTTGTGTCGGCTATGGA
>CAZNQI010000142.1:0-4508 GCA_964575375.1 uncultured Faecalibacterium sp. | reverse complement strand
AAAAGGTGTAATTTTTGCACTGATTATGCCGAGGAGTTTAAATACGCTGCAGCAGTTTCTATGATGCTGTTTTATTTTAAAGTTAAGGATAATATCAGCGACGCTAAATTCTTAAAGAAATTTGTAATGTACCTTATTTTGCCGTATGCTTCACTGAAGTTTAAAAAGGCAAAAAAGCTTTACGGTGAGGTTGCAAACTTTGTTGAGAAAAATATGACAAAGCAACTTGAAACAGAAAAGAAAAAAACAGTCTTGACCGATGAGGCGGCACACGAAAGTGCAGATGCTCTCGGTAAAATATTTGCGTATAATTTAGATGATGCAAACGGTGATATTTATAAATTCGGATACGGTATCGGAAAGTGGGTGTATCTTATTGATGCGCTTGACGATATAGAGAAGGATTTAAAAGATAAAAGCTACAATGTTTTTGTTTTAAAGTACGGAATTACAACCCCGAATGAGATTGATAATGACATTAAGAAATCAATTTTGGCAACACTTAATATGAGTTATGCGTTTTCCGTGGAAGCATGGGAAAGAGTGAAGGTTAAATCTCTTTCACCTATAGTGGAAAATGTGTTATATAATGGTGTTGCGATAATGATGGATAATGTTTTGGAAAGGAATAAATAAATTATGAGAGATCCTTATGAAGTTCTTGGTGTTTCACGAAGTGCAAGCCAGGAAGAAATAAAAGCCGCTTATAGAGCGCTTGCAAAAAAATATCATCCTGATAATTACATTAACAGCCCGTTGGCTGAAAACGCAAACAGAAAAATGCAAGAAATCAACGAGGCTTATGATGCAATAGTTTCGGGCAATGCAAACGGCAGCTATTATTCACAGCCGGGCTATGATTCAAGCTATAATCAAAGTGCCTTTGAACAGGTCAGAAATTGTATTAGGCAAAACAAGCTTGATGATGCTGAAAGAGTGCTTGAAGGTATGCCAAACAATTCGAGGGATGCACAGTGGTATTATCTTAAAGGTCAAGTGAATTATCAAAGAGGCTGGTCAGACCAAGCTTTCACATATTTTGCAACTGCATATCAGATGGAGCCGAATAACGCTGAATACAGACACGCTTATGAGAATTTGAGCAGACAAAGAACGGGTGGCTTCAGACAAAACAGCAGACATAATTCTTCCGGCAGCTGCGATGGCTGTGATATATGCTGTAATCTTTTGTGTCTTGACAGCATTTGCGAATGCTTCGGCTGTGATTGTATCCCTTGCTGTTGAGAGGTGCATAAGATGAGTCAAAGTTCAAAAACTGCTATAGGAGGCATTGCAACTGCTTTGTCGGTTGTGCTTTTGTTGCCCACGGTAATAGGTATGTTTACTTATGCGTTACCGGCTTTTGCAGGTATGATTATTATGTTTTGTGTAATAGAGCTCGACAAAAAGTGGGCGCTGGGTATTTATGCAGCTGTTTCTCTTTTGGGACTCTTAATTATTCCAAATAAAGAGGCTGTTGTGTATTACGTTGCGTTTTTCGGGTACTATCCTGTTGTCAAAGCAATTCTCGAAAGTAAAGTGCCGAGAGTGGTGGAGTACATTCTTAAATTTTTAATTTTTAATGTTGCTGTTGTTTTTGCGACGATTTTGCTTGTAAAGGTTTTCGGTATGCCGCTTTCACAAGTACTCGGTACTGAGGGCGAAACAGCCTTCTGGGTAAAATATGCTGCACCGATAATGCTGTTTATGGGCAATATTGTGTTTATACTGTTTGATTTTTGCTTAACAAATCTCGTAACGGTGTATCTTCGAGTGTGGCAAAAACGCTTTAGAAAGTTGTTCCCTTTTAAATAAAATACTTGACAAGAGCAAAACTTAATGATATTTTATATATAATTTAATTCTACAGAGTAGATTTGTGTGCGTTTAGTGCTTTTGAGACGGGGAGTTGCTCAAAGGACGAATCGGTTTTTTCCGGCGGTACACAAATCGCATCCCGCTGTGATGAAAAAAGATATGCTTGCACTTTCTTTATTTCACCTTGGTGGGCAAATAAAGGAAGTGTATTTTTTATGAAAAACAAAAACGAAGAAAAACTGTTTACCCTTGTTTGTCTCGCACTGTTAACTGCTATGCAGGTGGTTTTTGCAAGATTTTTAGTAATTCCCATAAGCGATTCACTTCGCTTTTCACTGTCGTTTATTCCTGTGGTGATTGCGGCAAGACGCTTCGGAATAGCAGGAAGTGTAACGGTGTACGCTTTAGGCGATTTTATCGGTGCTTTTGCTTTCCCGGCGCTGGGAGCGTATTTTCCCGGTTATACTTTAACTGCAGCAGTATCGGGCTTTATTTTCGGCATTTTTTTAAGGAAAAAAAGTACCGTACCTAATATTGCTTTGAGCGTTGTGCTTTCACAGATTTGCTGTTCGCTCTTGCTCAACACTTTTTGGATAAGCATACAATACGGCTCGTCGTTTACGGTTCTTCTTGCATCAAGAGCAGTGCAATGCCTTGTAGTGGGAATTTTGCAAATACTGTTTATGGTACTGTTTCTCGAAAAAATATGTAACGCAATAAAAATGCCTTCAAAGTAAAATAATTATTACAGCCGCAACAAAACTCTTAAGAAAAAGTTACAATGCCATCTTTTTTGTTGACAAAGAGATAGTGCGATTTTATAATGTGCTTGAAAACAAAGGAAAGAGTGATAATATGGACAAGAAAATTATTTTAACTTTTGTTATTATTTTTATTATCGGTGCCGTGCTTTCATTTTCTTTTGGCGGACACAGTGAAAGCTTTGAAAAGCACAAGAAATTTAAATATGGGTTTTTCCCGTATTATTCTACTATCGATCATAAAGCGAGCAAAAAGGATGCCGAAACAGCGGAGAAATTTATCGAAACTGCAAAAGAAGCCTTCGCTTTTTGCGGTGAACAGGAAGCACCTGAACATTTTGGTGAATTGAAATATTTTGTAAAGAATAATTACGAAAGAGGTATAACAAGGGTCGATGTTGATTTTCGTTTGATAACAGCATCGTTTAGCTTTAACAATGGTTATATTTGGGCGGAATACGACGAGCAACGCTTCGACGATTCAAATGAGGTTGTTTCGGCGGGAAGCAACATTTTGACTTATTGGAAATTGAAGAAAATCGACGGTGAGTGGAAGGTAATTTCGGTTAAGGAAACACCATAATAAAATCAAACTTTGAAGCTTGATTTTATTACTGAGTAGTGAAAAAATAAGGACAGGTTTACTGTGCAAGTAGCACGAAGCCTGTCCTTTTGTGTTTATTTTATCATTTCAGCAAATTGCTCTTCGCTGATGATTTCTATTCCTAAATCGGTTGCCTTTTTGAGCTTGCTGCCTGCGTCCTCACCTGCCAAAACATAGCTTGTTTTCTTTGAAACGCTTGATGATGCTTTACCACCAAAGCTCTCAATGATTTTTGTCGCTTCACTTCTTGTAAAAGAGGAGAGCGTGCCTGTTAAAACGAAGGTTTTTCCCTGGAAACGCATATCAACAATTTCCTTTTTGCTTTGCATATTGACACCTACGCTTTTTAGCTTTTCAATAAGTCTTATGCTTTCCTCGTGAGAGAAGAAATCTACAACACTTTCAGCCATTATTTCGCCAAAGCCTTCTATTTCGGCAATTTCATCCTTGTTGGCTGCAATGATTTTATCCATAGAGCCAAAATGCTCACTTAAAAGCTTGCCGGCTTTTTGACCTATATGTCTTATTCCGAGAGCAAAAACAAGCTTCGCAAGGTCGTTTTTCTTACTCTTTTCTGCTGCGTCAATGAGATTTTGCGCACTCTTGTCGCCCATTCTTTCGATCTCGGCAGTATCCTCTTTTTTCAGTGTATATATATCAGCTGCAGTTTTGATAAGTCCTTGCTTTACAAATACCTCAAGAACAGCCGTGCCGAGACCCTCTATATCCATTGCGTCTCTTGAACAAAAATGGATGAGATTTCTCAAAAGCTGATTGGGGCAATCGGGATTGCAACATCTAAGCGCAGCCTCGCCATCCTCTCTCGTAACCTTGCCACCGCAGGACGGACAGATATCGGGTATTTTGTAAGGTACGGCACCGTCCTTGTGCTTCACAACAGAAAGAACCTCGGGAATTATATCTCCGGCTTTTCTTATAATAACCGTATCGCCAATGCAAATGCCCTTTTCGTCAATGAAATCTTGGTTATGAAGTGTTGCACGGCTAACGGTCGTACCCGCAAGCGTACAAGGCGTAAAAATACCTGTTGGAGTAAGAACGCCTGTTCTTCCTACATTTATTTCAATGTCGAGTAAAGTAGTTTCTTTTTCTTCGGGAGGATACTTGAAAGCGAGTGCCCATTTCGGGAATTTTGCAGTCGAGCCTAAGGCTTCTCTTTGGGAAAAATCATCAACCTTAATTACGGCACCGTCTATATCGAACGGTAAAGTACCTCTCGATTGACCGATAAATTCAATTTGACGAATAGCATCCTCTATAGTTTCGCATCTTGTGTAAAACGGAACGGTGTTAAAGCCTAAATC
>CAZNQI010000141.1:0-4528 GCA_964575375.1 uncultured Faecalibacterium sp. | reverse complement strand
ACCTCCAAAATATTTATCAGCTTGACGCCAACATAAAAATCAAAGCGTGAACAGAAAGCTGTCCACGCACCAATACACTAAACTAATTCAGTCTATTGACCCGGCTGAAACGAAATTCGCCAAGGTGAGAACGCAAACTGCTCTACTTTGTTGTGCAGATATATTATCACATAGCAAACCTTTTGTCAATACCTTTTTCTCATTTTTTTGAAAAATTTTAATAACTTAAAATTCATAGTCCACACTTGCTCTGTCGGTCTTTACCAAAGCAACATAATCGGAAATCTTAACGTGTTCAGGATGCACTCTGTATCTCTTAACATCGTCAAGTGTATCGAATACACTTATCAATACGGCATCATACATACCCTCTTTTTCGTTAACGTTAAATTCTACTCTCATTTCCCTTATAAAATCGATTTTCTTCGGTAGCTCCTCGAGCATTGTTTTTACTTTCAAAAGATTTTCTTGTTTAGTTAACCCCTCTGCAAAATCTTTAAATTTCCACATAACTATATGTCTAATCATAAAACCTTACCTCTTTCATTAAACTAATAAGCAAACTGCGTGAACAGCGATACCCTCACCCTTTCCTGTGAAGCCAAGTCCCTCTTCCGTTGTAGCTTTAACACTCATACACTCGGCATCTATACTACAAGCATCGGCGAGTTTGTATCTCATTTCATCAATATAAGGGCGAAGTTTTGGTCTTTCTGCGAGAATAGTAGCATCGATATTACCTATCTCATAACCTTTTTCTCTTATACACTCACAAACCTTTCGAAGTAAAACCAAACTGTCAGCACCCTTGTATTGCTCGTCGGTATCAGGGAAAAGTTTACCAATATCACCCAAAGCAGCAGCACCTAAAAGAGCATCTGATATAGCGTGAGCCAAAACATCGGCATCGGAATGTCCAAGCAAGCCTTTCTCGTAAGGTATGTTTACTCCACCGAGTATCAGTTTTCTGTTTTCGGTAAGTCTATGTACATCATATCCATGACCTATTCTCATAAATCAAGCTCCTTTAACTTTTGAATAAATTCATCATAGGTTATAAAAGTGTTTAAAACCTTAATCATTGCAGATGACGAAAGTCTTTCCGGCAAAGAAAAGCTTTTGAGTAATTTCTTTCTTTTTTCACTGCTGTTTGCAGAGCCTATAAGTCCAAATTCATACAAATCAATATTAGTTATTAAACGTCTTTCGGAAGACTCTGTGATTTCATTATAAAGCACACCCGCTTTCTTTAGTGCTTCAACAATAACAGCTTCACTAATACCTTCTACTCCGAGCTTTCCCTCTTTTGAAGGTGTACTTTTCCTCTTTTCCTTACCGTAAACATCGGGAATATATACATGAGTTATTCTATCATTGGGTATACTGGAATTCAAATATTTTCTTATAAGAAACCCTGCTGAATCGCTATCAGTTAAAACAATGATACCTTTCTCATTCGCAAGACGTTTTAAAAAAGCTTGCTTCTCCTTGTCTTTAAAAATACCAAAGCCGTCCGTTTTAATAATCAAAGTATCTAAAATATTATTGAGCTTTATAACATCGTATTTTCCCTCAACAATAACAGGTCTATCTAACTTTATCATACCTTTTCACCATTAACAACAAGAAACAGCTTCACCATCAATTGCTCAAGAACTATTGTAGAGTTATCTGTACCTGTTTTTAATTTCATATCGGCTTCACTTAAGACGTCAAGACATTTTCTTAAAACAGGAATATCAGTTTTTGAAGCATCTCTCGCACCGTTTGAAAGCCTAAACGCAGTTTTTCCGTAACCGAAATCATTTGCAAGTGTGTCGCTTTTTTCGCCACAATAAACAGATACTTTGCCTCTGTACATATCAACATAACTGCTGATAATTGTACCGAGAATATAGCCGGGCTCAACCTTATGCTTCAAAAGTGAATGTAAAACACAGTACGCTTTATCAAAATCTTTCTGTATCAGCGCCTTTGTGAGGTCATATATTTTTGCGTCATCTGTTTTTACAGCAACAGCGTCAATGTGCTGCTTTGTTATTTCCTGCCCCGCAGCATAATTACAAACCTTACTCAGTTCATTAGTAAGCATATTAAAATCATCACCGGCAACAGACACGAGATAGTTCGCCATTTGCACACTCAAAACACACCCTTGTTTTGAAGCAGACGTAATAAGCGGCTTTATTAAATCGTTTCCCGTTCGCTTGTTAAGAACACAAACTGCACCAAATTTTTCAATCAAGGATGAAACTTTTTTTGCACTCGCAAGTGAAAACTCGCTGTTGTTTTGAAGAAAAATTATTATCGCCGTATCAACAGCATTCTGAAGATAATCCGAAATAAGCGAAACATCCTTGTCGCTCGCATTTTCAAGTTTATAGTCTGTGATGATAATACATCTTTTATCCGACATCATCGGCATAATTCTCGCACTTTCAAAAGCATCCTGTAAATCGAGACTTTTGCCTTCATATTTTTCGAGATTGAAGCTTTCAAAATCTTTGCTGACATTCTTCGATGCAATCAATTCGGTGAAATTCTTTTTGAGATAATCTTCGTTACCGCAAATTAGATACATCGGCAAAAATTCACCGCTTTTTATATGCTTTTTGAGGCTCTTTTCATCAAACTGTGCCAAGCGTTTCACCACCCTTTCGGGATATTATATCACATATATCTCTTTCTTGCAAACAAAAAGCGAAAAAATAATAGGTTGCCTTTCACAGCAACCTAAAAATCAATATCCCCATGTTCTTAAAGTCCATTCACCGCCGTTTGAGCGAGTTAGTATCCAATTCCAGTTTTCGTATGTACTTCCGGGATTAAGAGAGCCGTCCCCGCCTGTTTTATCAACATCGAAGCTTGACAGTAACACAATTGCCTCATCTTCTTCATACTGTTTTGCCCATTCGTAATACCTCGCAGTGGAATACTCGTCATCATAATAGAGTTTTGTCAAGGTGCAACCCTCAAACTCTTTTGAAAAGTAATTCTTTACTATTTTCATTGCACTTTTTATTTCACTCTCGCTGTACGCCACACTTTTGTCCATTGTAACTTCAACATTAGAAACGTTGCCTGCGATATTATCACAAACAAAAAAGCACACTGCAATTAACAATACACCGACTAAGCATAATGACAAGACAACAACAGATCGTTTTTTCATATTTTTATACCTCCTTGACTTTATGATTAAATTATAAATTTACCAATTTTATATGTCAATAACATTTGACATTTCTTCCTTTTTTCTTAAGGAAATCGTAAGAAAAAAGAGACTGCCCGCTAAGATACAGAAGGCGTCAGCAGGAGGGAAATGTACACCGCATTGCCTTTGATAGCATATCCGCCCTTGTAACTGTGTTAAATTCACTTGAAAGACGGCAGTCCTCCTACGCTCTAAAAAATCTGCTCATCAAAAGCTCCTTCAAAAAGGCGAAGTTTGCGTGCAGTGCATTATTTCTTCGACGAAAGAATACTTTCCGTATTGCGAGGAGAAAATGAGGCAACGTGCGTGAAATCCGCCCTTTTGAAAATTCTGTGTAGATTTGCTTCTGCTCTATACCCGAGAGGGCGAAAAAGCGTCTAAAAAAGAAAAAATTATTTTCATTCAACAAAATAAAGTTCCATATAATAAACAAAACAGATGTATTTCAGTAAAAAAATTAAGCTGAAACACATCTGCTTTTGTTTTATTTTTTGGTCTGCGCTTAGTGGGCATTCCCAAGGTTTAAGCTTCAGGGAAGTTGTACCAATATTCTCTTTTCTTCTTTGTTATTCTTTTTTTCAGCATAAAAAACAATACAGTTAGTCCTACAGCCGAAAACCCAACATAAATATGGGTGTTGTTGCTTCCGTGAATTTTAATCTGATTCCACAAATCAGAAAAATATGTCAATGTTTCTTGCGGTAAATTATGAAAATACTCAATATCAGGCATATCTTCATCCGAAGGATACAAGTACTCATTGTTTCGCATTTCAGCATAGTTCGGATGCTCTAAAACTCCCGTGTTAGGCGTTGCATAACCAATTACAAGTGCATTACTTAAAGCCACTTCAGGATCAAGCAAAAAGTTAATATACATCAAAGCACCGGCATAATTTTGCGAACATTCGGGAATGCATATCGCATCCACAAAAACATTAACCCCCTCTTCAGGATAAACAAATTCCAAGTCCGGATTTACTTCCTGCATACAAATAAAATCACCAACATAATACGGAACCAAGGCGGCTTCGCCGCTCTCCATTTTATTGTAAATTTCATCCATAACATAGCCTTGCAAAATAGACTTTTGCTCAATAAGCATTTGTGCAACATCAGCAAGCTCTTTTTCATCCGTAGAATTAAGAGAATAGCCTAATATTTTTTGCGGAATAGCAAAAGCATCGCGAGGATTGTCAATCATCAAAATTTTCCCCGAATATCTTTCATCCCATAAAGCTTTCCAACTCGTCGGAGCTTCGGTTACATATTTTGTATTGTAAATAAGACCTACCATACCAACAGTATACGGCAC
>CAZNQI010000140.1:0-4578 GCA_964575375.1 uncultured Faecalibacterium sp. | reverse complement strand
TTTTATTTATTATATGGAATTTTGTTTTGCCATATGAAAATAATTTTTGCTTTTTTAGACGCTTTTTCGCCCTCTCGGAGTATAAACATACGCCTTCTGCATCTTAAGTGGGCAGCCCCAACTATAACCTGTCCTTTTTTATAACTTTAAAGTTTCGTCAGTAATTCTGCATTTTGCATTACCACGAAGCGGTTACTCCTTTCTCTGTTGCCGAGCAAAGATAGGTGTTCGGGAATTTTGCCGCAAGAGCCTCATAGCAGCTTTGGGCATCCTCTTTAGTGCCGAAAATACCGAAAACACTCGGGCCACTGCCACTCATAACAGCGCATTTTGCCTTGTGCTTTCGCATTATATCCTTTATAACAACTCTGTCCGCAACCTCAATAAACTGCTCAAAGACATTTGCGGTTTTTTCGCAAACCGTGTCAATGTCGCCGTTTAAAACAGCCATAAGCATACCCTTTGTATCGGGGTGTCGCACTCTGTCTGCCGTGTCGAAAGCGCTGTAAGCCAAGGCTGTGGAAACGTCTTGCTGCGGCTTTACTATAACAATGTTTTCCAAGCAAAGCTCAGGCAAATGTGAAAGCACGGTACCCGTATACTGCGCCAGCATAGTGCCGCCCAAGATGCAAAACGGCACATCCGAGCCTACTGCAGAGCCGATTTTAATAAGCTTCTTTTCCGAAAGTCCCGCAGAGAAAAGCTCATTTAGTGCAACGATAACACCTGCGCCGTCTGCACTGCCGCCGGCAAGTCCTGCTGCGTGAGGAATTTTCTTTTGAATGTCAATATGAAGTCCCGTGTTTTCAATACCCGTAAATTCAAAAAAAGCCTTTGCAGCCTTGTGAGCTATATTCTTTTCATCTGTGGGTATACCATCAACATCACAGCTTACAGTGATTTTACCCGAGGTGTTTTTTTCTGCTGTAACGATATCGTAAAGACTTACCGATTGCATTATCATAAACAAATCGTGGTAGCCGTTTGGAAGCTTTGATATTATGTCGAGCATCAAATTTATTTTTGCATAAGCCTTAACTGTAATTTTCATATTTTGTCCTCCTGCGTTTTGCCTTTGCATTTGTTTTATATATAGATTATATAAAAAACCAATTAAGATATCAAGTGCAGTTTGCAATATTATTTATTCACAGTAAATTAAGAAATTTCTTTTCTAAAAAGCGGTATTACTGATTGACTTTTCATCACACTTGTGTTAAAATAACAAGAACAATAAAAAGGACAGCAAGGTTGTCTTGTATTCGGCTCTGTTGCGGATAGTGTGTAGCTACCTTGCATTAGGGTTCTTTTTTTATAAATTAAGGAGGAAGACTATGAAGACTTTGTTTAAAGGTAAAGCACTTTACCAAAACGGTGCATTTTCATCTCTCCCGTTAGCTGTTGATAATTCAGTTGTTGTCTCTTCTGATGATATCGCAGGAGATATTATTTCTTTTTCAAATTGTTATATTTTTCCCGGTTTTGCAGATGTTCATGTTCATTTGCGCGAGCCGGGTTTTTCTTATAAAGAGACAATCAAAACCGGAACGACGGCATCTGCTCACGGCGGCTACACGGCAGTTTGCTCAATGCCGAACCTGAACCCCGTACCCGACAGTGCCGAAAGCCTTAAAGCACAGCTCGATATAATCGAAAACGATGCCGTTATAGCTGTGTATCCTTACGGTTCAATTACCGTAGGACAACAAGGTGAGGAGCTTTCCGATATGGACGCTATGGCAAAGGATGTAATTGCGTTTTCCGACGACGGCAGGGGAGTGCAAAGCGACGCTCTTATGGAAAAGGCTATGCTTAAAGCAAAAAGCCTTGGTAAAATGATTGTTGCTCACTGCGAGGTAAACGACCTTTTAAACGGTGGTTATATACACGACGGTGAGTACGCTAAAGCACATTCTCATAAGGGCATTTGCTCCGAAAGCGAATGGAAGCAAATTGAAAGAGATTTAGTTCTTGCGGAAAAGACAGGCTGTGCCTATCACGTTTGCCATATCTCGACAAAGGAAAGCGTTGAGCTTATCAGAAAAGCAAAGGCAAAGGGTCTTGACGTAACTTGCGAGACCGGTCCTCACTACCTTGTGCTTTCCGATAAGGACTTAAAAGAAGAGGGGCGCTTCAAGATGAACCCGCCGCTTCGCTCGGAAGAGGACAGATTAGCTCTTATCGAGGGCATAAAGGACGGCACTATTGATATGATAGCAACCGACCACGCACCACACAGCGCACAGGAAAAAGGTAAGGGTCTTGCAGGCAGTCTTATGGGTATAGTAGGAATTGAAACGGCTTTCCCGATTCTCTATACACATCTTGTTTTAAAGGGTGTTATCACACTCGAAAAGCTGGTTGAGCTTCTCAGCATTAATCCCAAAAAACGCTTTGGCATAAAGGGTGGTACGGATATTGCACAAAATGCAGATTTCACTGTTATCGACCTTGACAGCGAATACACAATAAACAGCGAGGATTTTTACTCTTTAGGTAAGGCAACACCTTTTGAGGGATATAAGGTTAAAGGAAAAATTATGCACACCTACATAAATGGTGAAAAGATATTTTGAAAGGAGAGAAAGAATGACACAGGGTATATACAAGGTACTTAAAAACGAAAAGCTCACCGAAAACGTATACCGTATGGTACTCGAGGGCGACACATCAGCACTCACGGCACCGGGTCAGTTTGTAAATCTTACGGTTGAGGGCTGTTATCTTCGCAGACCGATTTCCGTTTTCGACTGGGACGAGAGCACGGTTACCATTATCTACAAAGTAGTAGGCACAGGTACCGAAAAGATGAGCAAATGGCAAGAGGGTTATGAGTGCGACGTACTCGTAGGTCTCGGCAACGGCTTTGATGTTACCGTTTCGGGCAATGAGCCTGTTTTAATCGGTGGAGGCGTTGGTATCCCACCGCTTTTCGGTCTTGCAAAAAGACTTATCGCCGGCGGCAAAAAGGTAAAGGTTATCTTAGGCTTTAACAAGCAAAGCGAAATTTTCTGCAAGGAAGATTTTGAAAATATCGGTGCAGAGGTTTATGTAACAACCGTTGACGGCTCTGTGGGAACAAAGGGCTTTGTAACAGACGCACTTAAAAATCTCACATATACATATTTTTACACCTGTGGCCCTATGCCGATGTTTAAGGCTATCGAAAGCACAGCAGACGGCTCGGGCGAATACAGCTTTGAGGAAAGAATGGGCTGTGGCTTTGGTGCTTGTATGGGTTGCAGCTGCAAGACAAAGTACGGCAACAAGCGTATTTGCAAGGACGGCCCCGTACTTAAAAGGGAGGAGATAATATGGTAAACACAAAGGTTACTGTCTGTGGACTTGAATTGGACAATCCGATTATACCGGCTTCGGGTACATTCGGCTTCGGCTATGAGTTTGCAGAGCTTTACGATATAAACTGTCTCGGCTCGTTCTCTTTTAAGGGTACAACGCTTGAAAGCCGTTTCGGTAACCCTACACCGAGAATTGCCGAGTGTCCTAACGGTATGATTAACTCTGTAGGACTTCAAAACCCCGGCGTTGAAGAGGTTATCAAAACAGAGCTTCCAAAGCTCAAAAAGGTGTTCGACAAAAAGGTTATAGCAAATGTTGGCGGCTTTTCGGTCGAGGAGTATGTGAAATGCGCTTCACTTCTTGACAAGCAGGATCAAGTTGGTATTCTTGAAATTAACATAAGCTGTCCTAATCTTCACGCAGGCGGAAAGAACTTCGGTACATCGGCAGACGGTGCGTTTGAGGTTATAAAGGCAGTAAAGAGTGCCGTAACAAAGCCTGTCGTGGCAAAGCTCACACCTAACGTAACGGATATAACAGAGATTGCCGTAGCTTGCGAAGAAGCAGGCGCAGACGGTATCAGCCTTATAAATACACTTCTCGGAATGAGAATTGACCTTAAAACAAAAAAGCCTGTAATCGCTAATAAAATGGGTGGCTTTTCGGGGCCTGCAATTTTCCCCGTTGCACTCAGAGCAGTGTATCAGGTGTATGAAAAGGTGAACGTACCCATCATCGGTATGGGCGGTGTATCCTCAAGCGAGGATGTTATCGAAATGATGCTCGCAGGCGCCACTGCAGTACAAATCGGCGCAGCTAACTTAGTAAATCCATATATCTGCCGTGATATAATCGAAGATTTACCGGCAAAGATGGAAAAATATAATATAACCAATTTAAGTGAAATTATAGGAGGTGCTCACTAATGGGTAGAGACGTAATTATTGCATGTGATTTCAGCAGCAAGCAGCAGGTGCTCTCTTTCCTTGATAAATTCGAGGGTAAGAAGCCTTTTGTTAAAATCGGTATGGAGCTTTTCTATGCTGAAGGTCCTGCAATCGTAAAAGAAATTAAAGAAAGAGGACACAAGATTTTCCTTGACCTCAAGCTTCACGACATTCCGAACACAGTTAAAAAATCAATGGCAGTTCTTTCGGGACTTGACGTTGATATCTGCAATCTTCACGCAGGCGGCACAAAGCGTATGATGGAAGCTGCGCTTGAGGGCCTTACAAGACCGGACGGCACAAGACCGCTTCTCATCGCTGTTACACAGCT
>CAZNQI010000139.1:0-4579 GCA_964575375.1 uncultured Faecalibacterium sp. | reverse complement strand
ACTCCGAGAGGGCGAAAAAGCGTCTAAAAAAGCAAAAATTATTTTCATATGGCAAGACAAAATTCCATATAACAAATAAAACGGATGTATTTCAGTAAAAAAAATTAAGCTGAAACACATCTGCTTTTGTTTTGCTTTTTGGTCTGCGCTTAGTGGGCAGCCCCAACTATAAGGCTCACTGTCTGATTTGCACTATGTATATAAATATATCTACTTTTTAACACCCAAAGCTATTTTGTATATACTGAAAGTGAATGACTTTTTGCAGGTGAGGTAAATGTTTTATGATATATTTTTTGGTTCAATAATTCCTCTTATAGGTACAACAATAGGTGCAGGGTTTGTATTCTTTGCAAGGAAAAACAGTAATCTTTCGTTTGTGTATTTGAATGGTGCATCGGCAGGAATTATGCTCAGCGCTTCGATATGGAGCCTGCTGTTGCCGTCCTTAGAAAATGCTGAAAATATGGGGAAATGGGCAATTTTACCTTGTGTCATCGGATTTTCACTCGGGATGGGTTTTATGCTTTTGCTCCAAAAGCTAACTTTAAATATTGAAGTATTCGCTTTGAATAACGACAAAGAAAAGATAAAAAGGAAAAATCTGCTGTCTTTCCTTGCGGTAACGGTGCATAATTTTCCCGAGGGAATGGCTGTGGGTGCTATTTTTTCTTCTGCTATATTGGAAAAAGGGGAAATACCGTTTTCTGCTATGGCACTTCCGATTGGTATAGCTCTGCAAAATATCCCCGAGGGTGCAATAATTTCTTTGCCTTGGTATTATAACGGAATGAGCAAAGGTAAAGCCTTTTCACTTGGTATTTTGTCAGGTATAGTGGAGCCTGTTGCAGCAATAATTACAATTATTCTTTCTTCTTGTCTTGTGTCAGCTTTGCCGTATTTTTTAAGCTTTGCTGCAGGAGCTATGGTGTTCGTTGTTCTTACAGAGCTTGTGTGTGACGGGGAAAAAGAAAGTGATATTTACCGATATATTCTTTCTTTTACTTTGGGATTTTGTGCTATGATGAGTTTAGATGTATTGCTGTCTTAAATATGGTGCTGATACAGCTTTTGTACTCTTTAATTTCACTTTAAAGCTGATGTAATGGTGATATTTGACAACTTGCATTTAACAATACTTGATTTTTTTCTTAAAATAGTGTAAATTATAATTATTGTGGCTAAATTAACACTATATTTTGTGCTTTTAAATGAAAGGATATTGATATAAATGGCAAAGAAATCAGGATATTCAAACGACGATATCGAAATGCTTGAAGGCCCCGACAAGGTGCGAAAAAGACCTGCTGTTATTTTTGGCTCAAACGGTATTTCGGGATGTGAACATTCGGTTTTTGAAATTTTGTCAAACTCTATCGACGAGGCAAGAGAGGGTTACGGCGATAAAATAATCGTTACCCGTTTTCAAGACGGTTCCGTTGAGGTTCAAGACTTCGGTAGAGGTATTCCTGTAGGATACAACGAAAAATACGGCAGATACAACTGGGAGCTTGTTTTCTGTGAGCTTTATGCAGGCGGTAAGTACAATACTAATTCGGGTGGCAGCTACGAATATTCACTCGGTCTTAACGGTCTCGGTCTTTGCGCTACACAGTTTGCAAGTGAATATATGGAGGCTGAAATTAAAAAGGACGGCGAAAGGCACACTCTGCGCTTTGAAAAGGGTATTAACGTGGGTGGACTTCATACCGAGCCGTACGGCAAAAAGGATACCGGTAGCAGAATTAAATGGAAGCCCGACCTTGAAGTTTTCACAGATATTGATGTATCACTCGAATACTACCAATATGTTATGATGCGCCAAGCTATCGTCAACCCTAAGGTACGCTTTGAGCTTAAAAATCAAATCAAGGGTGGCTTTGAAACCTTTGTTTATTACTATGAAAACGGTATAGTTGACTACGTTAAGGAGTTTTTGGGCGAGGACGCTCTTACGGGTGTACAGTTTTGGCAGACAGAGCGAAGTGGTAAGGACAGAGATGACTTGCCTGAATATAAAGTAAAGCTCAATATCGCACTTGCTTTTTCAAACAAAAAACAGCTTATTGAGTATTACCACAACTCAAGCTTTCTTGAGTTTGGCGGCTCACCCGATAACGCAGTAAAAAATGCTATGGTAGCGCAAATTGACGCATACTTAAAGCAAAACGGCAAATACACAAAAGCAGATTCTAAAATCAAATTCCAGGATATAGCCGATTGCCTTGTTCTCGTATCATCATCTTTTTCAACGGAGACTTCTTATCTTAACCAGACAAAAAAGGCAATTACAAACAAGTTTATCCAAGAAGCGATGACAGAATTTATCCGTCATCAGCTTGAAATATATTTCATCGAAAACAAGATGGAAGCAGATAAGATAGCAGAGCAAGTGCTTATCAATATGCGAAGCAGAATCAAGGCTGAGGCAACTCGTCTTAATATCAAAAAGACACTTGCGTCTTCAAATGATATGGCAAACAGAGTGCAGAAGTTTGTTGACTGCAGAAGCAGAGACGTAGACAGAAGAGAGCTGTTTATCGTGGAAGGCGACTCTGCTCTCGGTGCTTGTCAGCAGGCAAGAAACGGTGAATTTCAGGCTATCATTCCCGTTAGAGGTAAAATTCTCAACTGCCTTAAGTCGGAATATGAAAAGATATTCAAAAGTGAAATTATAACTGACCTTTTAAAGGTGCTCGGCTGTGGCGTTGAGGTGCAGGCAAAGGGTATGAAGAATATGTCAACCTTTAGCCTTGATAATCTTCGTTGGAGCAAAATTATTATTTGTACCGATGCCGACGTGGACGGCTATCAAATCAGAACGCTTATTCTCACAATGATATACCGTCTTGTTCCGACGCTCATAAAAGAGGGTAAGGTGTTTATTGCAGAATCACCGCTTTATGAAATAACAAGTGGCTCTAAGACTTGGTTTGCTTATACTGAAAAGGAAAAGACTGAGGCGCTTGAAGAAATAGGCGATGCGAAGTATACCATTCAGCGCTCAAAGGGTCTTGGTGAAAACGATGCAGAAATGCTCAGCCTTACAACAATGAACCCGGCAACAAGACGTCTTATAAGAATTGACCCTGCTACGGCTGAGGAAACAGCAGAAAAATTCGACCTTTTACTTGGCGATAATCTCTCCGGCAGAAAAGATTATATTGCCACCTACGGTCATCTTTATATCGATATGATCGATGTCAGCTAATTCAGTGAGGTACACAAATGGCACGAAAAAAGACTACTAAAAAGAATAATGACGACGGAAATCTTCTTTTGAATACACACATTGCAAATGCAGGTGAAACCATCGAGCAGCGTATAACCGATACCTTGGAAATTAACTATATGCCCTATGCGATGAGTGTTATTTTATCAAGAGCTATTCCCGAAATAGACGGTTTCAAGCCGTCGCACAGAAAGCTTTTATATACGATGTATAAAATGGGACTTCTCACCTCGGGCAGAACAAAATCTGCAAACATTGTAGGTCAAACTATGCGTCTTAATCCACACGGTGATGCCGCGATTTACGAGACAATGGTGCGTTTGGCAAGAGGTAACGAGTCGCTTTTAAACCCCTTTGTTGACTCAAAGGGTAACTTCGGTAAAGCGTATTCAAGAAATATGCACTACGCTGCTGCGAGATATACCGAGGCAAAGCTTGAAAGTATATGCTCGGAGCTTTTCAGAGACATTGACAAGAACACGGTTGATTTTGTTGATAACTACGACAGTACGATGAAAGAGCCTGTACTTTTGCCTGTAACATTTCCGTCGATACTTGCTAATGTGAATCTCGGTATCGCCGTTGGTATGGCAAGCAGTATCTGTTCTTTCAATCTCAAAGAGCTTTGCGAGACAACTATAGAGCTTATCAAAAATCAAGACCACGATTGTCTTTCAACAATGCCTGCACCTGACTTTGTCGGTGGTGGTAAGATTCTATATGACAGAGCTGCTATGGAAGAAATCTATAAAACAGGCAGAGGCTCTGTAAGAGTAAGAGCGAAATATGCTTACGATAAGGATTTCAACTGCATTGATATTACAGAAATACCGCCTACAACAACGGCTGAAGCAATTATCGACAAAATCATCGAAAGAGTTAAAGCAGGTTCAATTAAGGAAATTACCGACATAAGAGACGAGACAGATAAGACGGGTCTTAAGGTTACCATAGACTTAAAGCGAGGCACAGACCCCGAAAAGCTTATGCAAAAGCTGTTTAAGCTCACACCGCTTGAGGACAGCTTCTCTTGTAACTTCAATGTGCTTATAGACGGTCAGCCAAAGGTGCTCGGTGTCAGAGATATCCTTATAGAATGGATAAGATTCAGAGGTAAGTGCGTTTTCAGACGAGTTAGCTTCGACCTTAAAAAGGCGCAGGATAAACTGCATCTTCTCAAGGGTCTTGAAAAGATACTTCTTGATATTGATAAGGCTATAAAAATTATCCGTGAAACAGACGAGGAAAGCGAAGTAATACCAAACCTTATGATAGGCTTTGGTATTGACCAAATTCAGGCTGAATATGTGGCAGAAATAAAGCTTCGTCATCTCAACAGAGAGTATA
>CAZNQI010000138.1:0-4593 GCA_964575375.1 uncultured Faecalibacterium sp. | reverse complement strand
GTTAGGTCTTGTGCCTTACGGTAAGATTATGGATACCGACGACACAATGCCTACCCTCACTTTCAACACAATTGCAAGACACCAATCTCGTATCGTCAGAACAAGAATTGCATCTAATATGAGCCCCTGGCTTTCTAATACAAACGTCGGTGATGTTTATATGGTGCCGATTTCTCACGGTGAGGGTCGTTTCCTTGCAGACGAGAAGACTATTCTCGAGCTTGCAAAGAACGGACAAATTGCAACACAGTACGTTGACTTCAATGGCAACGCAACAAACGATGTTCATTTCAACCCCAACGATTCTATGTACGCTATTGAGGGTATCACCTCTCCCGACGGCCGTGTATTCGGTAAGATGGGACACAGCGAAAGAATCGCAAACGGTCTTTACAAAAATGTTATCGGTGATTACGATATCAAGATGTTTAAATCTGCTGTTGAATACTTCAAATAATAAAAAAGCTCTCCGCATCTTAAACGATGTGGAGACTTTTTAATGTTTATTACAGTATTATGAGACGAAAAAAATTAAAATATATTGATTTTATCAAAACAGTAAGCTATAATTTTAATTACATAGGAAAAGAAAGGGAGATTTTATGAAGAACATTTTTTTCTTTTTTTCAAAAGAGGAAACCGACGAAAAGGTTGCCAATAACAGACTGTTAAGCCACGCTGCAGGTCTTGCAGGTCAAAATTCAACCTATAATTTCATCACGAGCAGACTGTTTGTTTTCCTTAACACGGTTTTGCAAATTCCGGCAGAAAAAACAGGTATTATAACAGGTGTCAGTTCCTTGTGGGATGCTATCAACGACCCTTTTATAGGCTCACTTATCGACAACAGAAAGTATAAGCCCGGCAACAAGCTTCGTCCGTTTTTGATTTACACACCAATAATCATCGGCATTATTACTATCTTAATGTTCACTGATTTCGGCTTTAATCAATCGCAGACCATTTTCTTTGTACTTATTATGTACATACTGTTTGATGTTTTCTATTCGTTTCAAGATATAGCGATTTGGGGTATGGCATCGCTGTCAAGTCCCAACTCTATCGAACGAGCCAGAGTAACACAGTGGATCAGCATCGGTGCGGGCGCAGGTTCAACCGTTGCCTCAATTTTCCCATCCGTCAGAGAAATTTTAGTCAGCAACAATATAGCAACAGAAAAGCAAGCCTACTTTTTCGGCTCTGTCCTTTTCGGCTTCGGTGGTATGCTGGTTGCTATGCTCGCATACAGAATGAAAGAAAAGGTTGAATACGAGCCGCCCGAAAAAGTTGATATTATTAAATCAATTTTAAATCTCAGATACAACAAAACTCTCCTGTTAGTGTCTCTTGCCAGAATAGTGCAAAGTCTTTCACTCACTCTTCCTTGGGAATATTTCTTCGATTCGGACGGAATTTCTTACAACCTTTTCGGTACAACCATTGCAGGCGGCAACGCACAGGTTCTCTACGGCACTATTATGGGTATTCCCGGGGCAATTACAATGTTCTTTACCGTAAAAGCAATAAAGAAATTCGGTGGTAACAGAAACCTTCTTCTTTACGCCGAAATTATGCACTTTGTTGCAAGAATTATTTGTTATTTAATCGGTGCAAACAACCGTTACCAAAATATATGGGCACTGTTTGCTGTTATTGTTATTCTCGGCTTTACACAGATATTTACCAATATGAAAGGTATTGCCGAAAGAACGCTTCTTACAAACTCCGTTGAAGAAATTGAACTCAAAACAGGTGAGAGAACAGAGGGTCTTACATTCTCAATGCAAAACTTTGTTTCAAAGCTCACAAATGCTATACCTAAATTTATTCAAGGATATTTTCTTAAATTCCTTAAATTTGACGAAACAAAATCAATTGCGATGCAGACCTCTGCTCGCTTCCTCAAGCATCGTTGGACTCAATTCATTCTCGGTCCTGCCATAGGTTCTTTACTTTACATTGTTGTTATTTACTTCGTTAAGGAAGATTTGCAGAAAACAGCAGAAATAGAAAAGCTTCTTAAAGAAAAACGCGAAGCTGCAAAAATGGAAGCATTAACACCGGAAGGAGCTAAAATATGAAAATCTTATGCGTAATTGATATGCAAAACGATTTTATCGACGGTGCTTTGGGTACCAAAGAGGCCGAAGCAATCGTAGAGAAGGTCAAGGCAAAAATAGAGCTTTATAAGGCAAACGGTGATACTGTTATCTTCACAAGAGACACACACCAAGCAAACTACCTTGAAACCTCAGAGGGTAAAAATCTTCCCGTCAAGCATTGTATCGAGGGTACCCTCGGTTGGGAAATAAGCGCACTGCTTCCCACCGACGGCTGTAAAATTATTAATAAGCCTACCTTTGGCTCGGTAGAGCTTGCAAAATATATAAGCGAAATGAAAAGCACAGACGGCATTGAGCTTATCGGCCTTTGCACAGATATCTGCGTTATTTCAAATGCACTTCTTATAAAGGCAACCTTGCCGGAAGTGAGAATTTCAGTTGACAGCTCTTGCTGTGCCGGTGTAACTCCCGACAGCCACAGCAATGCTTTGAGTGCTATGAAAATGTGCCAAATTGAAATATTATAAAAAAATTATTGATTTTATTTTAACAATATGCTACTATTAAAATATCAAAAGAGAAAGGAGAAAATTATTATGACAATCGGCGAAGTAATCGAAATGATTAAAGCAATATTTGCTCTTCTCGCAGAATATCTCGCACCTCTCTTCTCAAAAGATGAAGAAGAAGGCGACGAAGCAGCAGAGGGCTAAACCTAAAAACAAGTACGGACGATATCTCTGGTATCGTCCGTCTTTTTTAATTAGCAAGACCCCCGAAATCTAAACTCGGAGGTCTTTTTCATTATTTATTCAAAAGCATTGTAAAGAAATTGAGAAGCGCTGTTACAAATCTCATTAAACTTGCAAGCGGATGCTCCGGTTTCTTTGTAGCGTCCTCATCAAGACCTGTCATTGGAGTAAGTATGTTGTTTTCGTGGTACAGGAATTGAGGATATTTATCGTTATCAACGGTTAAGTCATAACGCATAATTTCAAGTGTCATATTATGCAAAACCTCATGATAATTATGATGAAGATTCTTTATAAACCAAGCGTGTTCAGGTACAAGAGCAGTTGAAGCGTCAACCTTATGGTCAGGTGATAAATATGTTGTATCGGTCATCGATGAAATGTATTCTTCGCTTAACACTTCACCATAGTCTGCACAAGTAGCTCCAAACGATTGTCTTGCAAGAGGTGTATCGCCATCACTTTGTGTTCTTGCACCCTCGTATAATGGATACTCAGGGAAACCGTACTTTGTGAAGGTATAGATATTAATACCCTTTTCTTCGAGTTCAATAATTGTTTCCTCGACCTTGAGCTGAACATCGTAGTAGTATGTATCGATTTTCTCGATAAAGCCTGCGTATTCATCTTTGCAATCAGCAAAGATAAAATCTCTTGCCTTTTCATAAAGCTCTGGCGTTACCATCGCCCAATAGGACGGCCACGAGCCTACACTATCACGAACTGCAGCAGGAAGAAGGTCTGCTTTAACCTTATCGAATATGTATTCAAGAGCTTCTGTACCAATACCTAAAACCTCAACCTGTCTGAAAAGCTCAACTAAGGTTACAACTAAAACTTCAGTTGCTTCATCTTCAAGAAGGTCTTCGTTTTCAAGATAGTATCTTACAAAATTCTCGACTGCCTTATCGTCAAGTACTACCTCACCTGCAAAAAGCGCACTCATAAAATCAATACCCATAACCGATGAGCAATAGTATGCAGCGTCGCTCACATTCTCGAGAGCGTGGTCTTTATAAATAGTAAGATAGGTTTGAATAACATTTGCACCGTAGCAACGACCAACAAGCTGTACTTTATCCTTGCCTGTAGCTTGTTTAACTCTGTCGATATAATCCTTAAGCTCTTCAGCTGTTGTCAAAGGCGAAAGTCTCCAGTCATACCAGAAACGAAAATCCCACATACCGTAGTTTGATTGCTTTGTAGATACACTAACGGTTGACGAATGCTTTTCAGGATGACTTCCGTCGCTTGCTTCGCCGTTTTTGTCGAGTTTAACCTCTTCAAAGATCGGAGCCAAATAGCTGTAAAAAACATCAGCATAATGCTCAAAATCATTTGTAATAAAGCCTGTTGCAAACGATTCAAGACAAGGCATAAGCGCCTGCTTGATTACAACAGAAAGGTCTGTGTCCCAAGGATAAATTCTCTCACCCTCAGCGCTATAAAGATTGTTAGTCTGTGCACCCGTTACGTAGATTGTCGGGTACTCCTCTTGCACTGCAAAGCAAGGCACAACAAGAGAAAAAATAAGTGTTAAACATAGTAAAAATGAAATCAGCTTTTTCATAGTTTATGGCCTCCTTTTCAAAAAGATGATATCACATAAAATTCATAATTTCAACAATTTATTAATAATTTAATACGCTTAACATATTTCCGTAACATTAAATTCAGAAAAAGAAAAACCACACAAAAGTACTACTTTCTTTGGCGAAAATCGTCTTTTTAGCTGATTACATCACAAAACAATGCATATCGCCTATAAGTGATATGAT
>CAZNQI010000137.1:0-4598 GCA_964575375.1 uncultured Faecalibacterium sp. | reverse complement strand
GGCTTAGTATAGAAGCCCTCTGTCCAAGCCTTACTCACCATTGCTATTAAATTTTGATATCCGGTGTTATCCTTACATAAAAGTACGAGATGATATCTTTGAGAATCAAGTCCGTGAACCTTATCGTGTCTCGTTCTTGCGGCAACATAACACTCACAGCCGATAATCGGTTTTATTCCCTTTTCCTTTGCTGCTTTGTAAAAATCAATAGCACCGTACATCACACCGTGGTCAGTTATAGCAACACTATCCTGTCCTATTTCCTTAACTCTATCCATAAGAGCATTGATGCGACACGCACCGTCAAGTAAGCTGTACTCCGTATGAAGATGTAAATGTGTGAAAGACATATCATCCCTCCTTTTTTCTTAAATCATATTTATTTTACTCTTAATTTTTCAACCGTATCTTTTTCGGGTTTAACTATTATTGTGTAGTACTCGTGGTAAATTACCATACCCGCCTTCGCACCGTTTGGCTTTTTAAGAAGCTTTACTCTTGTGTAATCGACCGGTACAAGCGAAGAGTCCTTGGCTTTACTGTGGTACGCCGCAATAATCGCCGCTTCTTCAATAGCTGTATCCGAAATTTCTTTACCGTCGCCGAAAATTACAACGTGTGAGCCGGGAATTTTCTGCGTGTGAAGCCACATATCACTTTTAGAGGCAGTTTTCAGTGAAAGCTTATCGTTTTGAACATTATTTCTGCCGACTAAAATTCTAAAGCCGTCGCTCGAGCAAAACTCAAGAGGTGGCAATTCCTTTTGTGGCTTTTGTTTTTTACCTTTAGTGTTCTTAATGTATCCACCCTGCGACAATTCGAGCCTTATTGCCGATATTTCGCTGTCTGTGTCTGCTCTTGAAAGCTCATCGAGTACAGATTCAAGATATATAAGCTCTTGTTCACCGTCTGCAATTAAACCAACAAGCATTTTTTCTGCTGTTTGAGCCTTTCTGTATTCCTTATAATACTTTGATTGATTTTCCGTAGGCGTCAACGCAGGACTACAGGGTATCCTTATTACAGCACAGTTATCATAATAATTTTCAACCTCGTAAAAAGATACGCCTTTTTGAAGTCTGTAAAGATTTGCAAGAATAAGCTCACCGTAAAGTCGCAATGTTTCCTTATCTTCACATTTTTTTAGTTCTTCTTTTTGAAGTGCAATTTTTCTGCTCGTTCGTTCAATCAAGGTTGTTAGAAGCCTTATGAGTTCTCTGCCTCTGTGGTTAATTCTGTTTATTCTGTCTCGTTCAAAATAGAAGTCATCGAGAAGCAAGCTGCAGCTATCGTACTTCTTTACTATCAACTCACCTGCGTATTGTCTTATCTCGTAATGAGACAAATCTTTAGGCTTTTTGTTGCTATCGCATACGATATAAACCGATGTGTCGCTATATAAATTGTTTTTTATATATAAGAGTTCGTTTTTCAGCATATCAATTTGCAAAGAGGAAAGACTTCCTACAAAAGCATCATCGAAAGAAACTCTGTGTGCGATTTCTCTGCTGACAATTGGCGACACTCCTTGAACTGAGGACATTATGGCTGAAGACAGATACTTGTCCCTTTGAGATATAATTCTGTTGCAAATAACATCTGCGTCATTTGTTTCAATGCTTAATTTATCCTGAGCCGGTGGCAATTTATACTGTATACCGGGTAAAACTTGTCTGACAGAAGATGTTGTAAAGTCAACTCTTTTAATTGCATCTATAATCTTATCCCCCGAAAGGAGTATAAGATTAGAATACTTGCCCATTATTTCGATACAAATTGTAAGCTCAACCTTATCACCAATTTCATTTGTAGCATCAAAATCTATAAAAAGTATTCTGTCGAGCTCAAATTGCCTAACATTTTTTATCATAGCACCCGTCAAATGCTTTCTCATAAGCATACAAAACATCGGCGGTACCGGTGGGTTATCTATGCTGTGCGACGTAAAATGAACGCGAGGACTATCGGCACGAACGCACAAAAGCAGCTTATATGCAACACCTTTGCCTCTCAAAGATAAAATAAGCTCATCCTTAGTCGGCTGATTTACCTTATCGACTCTAAGGCCTACAGCGTTATTAAGAAGTTCCTGTTTTACTTTACACAAAAATATACCGTCAAGAGCCATAATTCACCTTATCCTATAAATTCAATCGGGTTACTTTGGTCAAGCAACACCGTTTCTAAATTGCTAAATTCATTTTTTATAAAAGCTTGCAATGCTTTCATCGAAATAACTTCCGTTTCAAAATGCCCTGCCGCAACAACCGTTACTCCGGTCTCTTTTGCAAGTAACATCTCGTGGTGGCTTATGTCGCCCGTTACATAGCAATCAGCACCAAAGCTTACAGCTTCAAGATAAAAGTCCATACCTGCGCCACCACAAACTGCTACCTTTTCAATTTCGTTTTCACAGTTAACAACTCTGCAAACTGTACCGAGCTTTTCAGCAACGAGCTTTGCAAAATTTCTACTGCTTATTTTTTGCACATTGCCCATTCTTACCATAGGTACTTCGCAATCCTTTGTTGGTACACCTTGAACATCACTAATACCAAGCACCTCACAAAGTACATCATTTACACCGCCGACTGCACAGTCAAAGCAGGTGTGAGCCGAAATAACGCTGATACCACTAACTGCAGCATCGTATGCAATATTGCCTTGCAAAAAGCTTTTTTGTGCTTTGAATATAACAGGATGGTGCGTGATTATTAAATCGACTGCATTTTCTTTGGCACTGTTTAATGTTTCGCTTGTCAAATCAAGTGCAAAACCGATTTTATTTACCTGCTTTTCCTTTGAGCCGACCAAAATACCACAGTTATCCCACTCGCATTGTGTACTGTACGGCGCAATTTTATTGATAAAAGCTGAAATCTCTTTAACAGTTGCCATGATAAGCCTCCCCTATTTTCTTTTCTATATCTTCAATCACCTTGCTCAAGGTGAAATCTTGTTTACCGCAATTCATAAGTGCATCATTTTTCTTTTTAAGTGATGTGAGCATTTTTTTAACGTAAAGCTTTGTTGTCTCGTCTTGATTATTCAAAAGCTCACCGAGATAATAGTACGATTCTTCGCACTCTGCCGTTTCGCCCGTATAAACCGCACTCATTGCACAGTAGTAATGCTTCATATCCGTTGATGTTTTTTCCTGCAAAATTTTAAAGCCGTTTTTAACAAAGAACTCTCTTAAAACCTCACTATGGCTCATCGGCTGTGCAATAATATGTATGTTTTTATTGCAGACCCATTTAGCTTTGGAAAGTATTTCAGCAATCAAAATACCGCCCATACCTGCTATTACAATGTCGTCGCAACTGTTTTCTTTGATTTTTTCAAGTCCATCCGATAAAATAAGCTCGACATTTTCCGAAAGCCCACACGATACAACTGTTTTTTTGGCGTTTTCCAAAGGACCTTCTCTTAAATCGGCAGCTATTCCTTTTGGGCTAATGCCGTTTTGTAAAAGATAACAAACCAAATAACCGTGGTCTGTCCCAATATCTGCAACAACACTGCCCTGTCTTACCATAGAAGCTACACAGGACAATCTATTATCTAATCTAATTTTACTCATAACTATCCTTTAATATATAATTACGAAGCCACCTTTTGTTGAGGTGGCTTCAAAATTCTTATAATTGCATTATTTTGCAGCGAGATATTCGTTGATTTTTGCAACAAGAGCATCTGAATCTACACCGTGAACAGCACAAGCTTCCTCAACAGTTTCACCTCTTGAAGCAGGACAACCTAAGCAGTGCATACCCATTTCAAGGAAGAATACTGCTGTACCACCGTCTGCGTCAAGAATATCACCGATAACCATATCTTTTGTAATTTCTTTCATTGTAATACCTACCTTAATATATTAAATTATTTTTTTTAATTCGATAGCCTTTTTAGCCTTTTCTGCAATATGCTCAGCATCAAGACCGTAAATCTTAAGAAGCTCTAATGCGGGGCCTGACTTACCAAATGTATCCTCAACACCAAGACGAAGCATTACTGTTGGGCAATTTTCTGCAAGCACTTCTGCAACTGCACTGCCGAGACCGCCGATAATGCTGTGCTCTTCTGCTGTAACGATTGCGCCTGTCTCTTTTGCAGCCTTGATAATAATATCCTTATCAATAGGCTTAATTGTATGAATATTGATAACACGAGCGTTAATGCCGTCATTCTTAAGTGCTTCAGCAGCAATAAGAGCCTCGTTAACCATAAGACCTGTTGCGATAATTGTAACATCTGTACCGTCTTTAAGTTCAACACCCTTGCCAAGCTCAAATTTATAATCTCCACTGTTAATGCGTGGCACAGCAAGTCTGCCGAAGCGCATATAAACAGGGCCATCGTGGTCTGCTGCTGCAAGCACGGCTGCCTTTGCTTCAACATCGTCTGCCGGGTTAATGATAACCATATTAGGAATACTGCGCATAAGTGCGATATCCTCGCAGCATTGGTGGCTTGCACCGTCTTCACCAACAGAGATACCTGCGTGCGTTGCACCGATTTTTACATTGAGGTTTGGATAGCCGATTGAGTTTCTTACCTGCTCAAAAGCTCTGCCTGCTGCAAACATAGCAAAAGAA
>CAZNQI010000136.1:0-4693 GCA_964575375.1 uncultured Faecalibacterium sp. | reverse complement strand
GCTATCGGACAAGGTGAACCTGCCATAATACCTGTTCTCATATAAGAAAAATCTGTCTTTGGGAAGTCC
This sequence comes from uncultured Faecalibacterium sp., assembly GCA_964575375.1. Lineage (GTDB taxonomy): Bacteria > Bacillota > Clostridia > Oscillospirales > Acutalibacteraceae > UBA6857. The sequence continues at coordinate 4,624 of CAZNQI010000136.1, read as the reverse complement.
TCGTGTTCAAGCATTGCAATAAACATCGTAGGTACTCCGTGGAAAGCGGTAATTTTTTCTTGGTTAATGCAAGCAAGAGCAGGCTTCGGAGTAAAATACGGAAGCGGGTAAAGCGTTGCACCGTGTGTCATTGAAGCTGTCATGGCGAGCACCATACCGAAGCAATGGAACATCGGTACTTGAATCATCATTCTGTCTGCGGTGGAAAGGTCCATTCTGTCGCCGATACACTTACCGTTATTAACAACGTTATAGTGTGTAAGCATAACACCTTTAGGAAATCCTGTTGTGCCCGAAGTATATTGCATATTACATACATCATTAGGGTTAACTGTAGCTGCGATTCTGTAAACTTCTTCCACAGGGACATTTTCGCTTCTTTCAATTGCTTGTTCCCAAGTTAAACAGCCTTTTTTCTTAAAGCCAACTGTTATAACGTTTCTGAGGAACGGCAGTCTGTGGCAATGAAGAGGTTCGCCGGGAACTGTTGTTTCGAGCTCAGGGCAAAGCTCACCGATAATATCAGAATAATGTGAATCACGATAGCTTTCAATCAAAATTAAAGTATGCGTATCCGATTGCTTAAGAAGATACTCAGCTTCGTGGATTTTATATGCAGTATTAACCGTTACAAGAACAGCACCAATCTTTGTTGCTGCCCAGAAAGCAATATACCATTGCGGAATGTTAGTTGCCCACACTGCAACGTGGCTACCGGGCTTTACACCTAAAGCGAGGAAAGCTCTGCAGCACTCGTCAACATCATCTCTAAATTCTGCGTAAGTTCTTGTGTAGTCGAGAGTAGTATACTTGAAAGCATATTGATCCGGGAACTCTTCAACCATTTTATCAAGAACCTGGGAGAAGGTTTTCTCAATAAGAGCTTCTTTTCTCCAAACATATTTACCTGTATGACGATTATTATAATAAAGATGATTTTTCTTTCTTGTTACATCTTGGTACTTTTCCATATATTGAGCAAAATGAGCAAATATAACATCAAGCTCAGTAAGATCGCTCATCCACTGGAGATCCCAATCAAGTGAAATGTATCCTCTGTAGTTAATAGAAGAAAGAGCATTAATCACGATGTCTGTAGGAAGCTCGCCTTCGCCGATAAGACAGTACTGACCGTCATTTGAATCTTTAATATGAACATGCTTGATATATGCACCAAGATTTGTAATAGTTGTTTCAGGGTCTTCGTTGTTAACGAAATATGTATGGTACATATCCCAAACGGCACCGATATTATCACAAGCAAATTCTTTAATAACATCACTAAGGTTTGATGTGTCAGCAAATATACCTCTTGTTTCTATTAAGATCGTAACATCTTTTTCAACTGCATACGATAATACTTCTTTAATGCAAGCAATAACACTATCTTTATTTTCAAAAGCGCAAACAGATATATAACCAACATTTATAGCTGCTGCGAAATCGATATATCGTTTAACAACTTCAACGTTTTTAAGTATGTCGCTTGTGCTGATATCATAATCATAGCAAACACACGGAATGGAAAGTCCGTCATCCTTTAAACTACGCATTGTAGCGCCACGGTTATATTTATCGAAAGAACCGTTTTTTGCGAAAAATACCGGGTTGGTTTCAGGCTTTAAATCAATTCCTGCAAAACCGTTTTCATTAGCTAAATCTTTGAGGTCTTGAAAAGAATAATCTTCCCAACCTTTTATTGAAAAAGAAAGCTTCAACATTTTTTACGCCTCCTCATAAACTATTTTGTTGAGAGCATTAAGATATGCTCTGATGCTGGCACCTATTATATCGGTCGAAAGACCTTTACCTGAATAAAGCTTTCCGTTAGAGCGAAGCTTAACAAGAGCTGAACCCATAGCACCTTGTCCTTCTGTTACGGATTGAATTTGGAAATCATCAAGCTCATAGTGATGGCCGATAATTTGTTCAAGAGTACGGAAGGCAGCATCAATCGGACCGTCGCCGCTTGAAAGGCCAACCATTTTTTCGCCGTTTTTGTTAAGTGTAATATTTGCTGTTGCACTTATTACATTACCGCTATTGATAACATAGCTTTCGAGTACATAGGTTGCGGGAACCTGCAAAGCGACCGAAGCGATAATAGCATCAAGTTCCTTAGCACCTACTGTTTTCTTTACGCTGATGCGAAGAAATTCTTTATAAACTGCACTGATATCCTCTTGTGAGAGTTCGTAACCGAGTACCTCAGTTGCTTTTGCAACCTCAGAAATATCGTCGTGCTCATTCAAAACAAAGTCTTCCGAAGAACCGAGAACAATTCCGTCGAAAGGAGAACTCTTAGCTGCTTTTGAATTTACAATCCAATCAATCTGCTTTGTAGCTTTACGGAATTCAGTTGTCCTTATACCGGTCGTACAACCGAATTCATCACCAAACATTCGAACAATTTGGCTGAAAGATTCCATAGAAGCCGCTGTTTTAGAAGCAACGGATGTAACCTTAATTTCACAAACACCTGTACGTACTGCAGCAACAGAAGTAGCTGTAGCCATATCAAGCTCATTATTTCCTTGGAAGCCGATATTAACATCATTAACTTCCGGAACGTATTTTTCAAGATCACCTATGAAATCAGAAATTTCATCCGCAAACATAGTTCCTGCCGTATCGCATAAAGTTACTGTAGTTGCACCGCACTTGATGGCGTTTGAAATTGCACTGTATAAGAATTCTGTCTCACTTCTTGTTGCATCGTCAGCAATAAATTCAACATCATCACAATATGTTTTAGCTTTAGTAACAAGATCACTTATCATAGTAAGAACAGCTGCAGGCTTCTTACTGCAAATATATTCCATTTGTACTGTAGATGTAGGCACTTCAATTTGTATCCTTGCATTATTAACACCTTTAAGTGCCTCACCAACTCTGTCGATATCCATTTCAGCAAGATTAACAGGTACTGCGATTTTGCTGTATGAAACACAAGAAGCAATCGACTTAATTAAAAGCATATCTGTTTTTTCTTTTACAATTGCCGGAAGCTCGATTACCGAAACGTGAATTTTATTGAGAAGCTTTGCAATCTCAATTTTTTCTCTGAAGCTTAATGTGTAGTCCGTAGACTTTGCAGATTGTTTTAATGTTACATCTGCGATTGATAACTTTACCATTTTTACAACTCCTAAAATTATTTATCACCTGCATTAACACACGAAAAAAAGCCCTCGAAGTTGCTCAAGCAACCTCAAGGACGAATAAAATCCGTGGTACCACCTTGATTACTGTAAGAAATTACAGTCACTTAATTCAAAGCTCAAACAAGCTTTTAGCCATGATAACGGGGCATCCGTGATCTCCTACGCAGTCTAAAAAGACGTTCAGCGACCCTGCTCGGAAATGAGACTGAATTGACCTTATGTATCGGTTTGCACCAAACACCGATTCTCTGAAAGCATAAAACGACAATCCATAATTTCGTCAACGCATTTGTGATATTGCACATATACTATCATCATTTTTTGTAATTGTCAATAGTTTTTTGAAATATTATTTATATTTTACTACACTCTATTCAGTTGACAAATATATTAAAGGCAGTATAATTAAACTATCAAATACATGGCAGGTGTTAATATGATTTATGCCGTAATTGCAGCCGGCGGTATCGGCTCTCGAATGGAAAGCGAACTTCCAAAGCAATATATTGAGGTTAAGGGTAAGCCTATAATTTCACATACAACCCAAAAATTTTTGTCTTGCGAAAAAATTTATAAGGTTCTTGTGCTTTGCCCTAACAATTGGGTTGATTACACTAAAAAGCTACTGGGCGATGATATCGTAGTTTTATCAGGCGGCAACACCAGAAATGAAACCTTAATGAAAGCAATCGATTACATCGAAGCTACTGACGGCATTGATGATGACACTTATATCATCACGCATGATGCTGTAAGGCCGTTTGTTTCGATTGATATCATTAATGAAAATGTAGAGTGTCTTTTAAAATACGATGCAGTAGGTACTTACATACCTGCCACAGATACAATTGCAAAAAGTGAAAACGGTGAAACAATATCCACTATACCGGACAGAAGCACTCTGTATCAAGCGCAAACGCCACAAAGCTTCAGTGCTAAAAAATTAAAGGAGCTTTATTACAGTTTAACAGATGAAGAAAAGGAAAAGCTAACGGATGCGTGTAAAATTTTTCTGTTAAAAGGCTATGAAGTTCATATTGTTAAAGGTGATGTAAGCAATATTAAAATAACATATCCGTTCGACTTAATTGTTGCAAACGCAATTTTAGAAAACGAATAACAAATTAGAGGTCTGAAAATCAGACCTCTAATTTGTTATTCAACAATGTATTTTACAAATACTTTCTTACCTTTTTTAACGATAACATGACCCTTATCAAAAGCTGTAAGTGCAACAGTATCCGAGAAAGACTTTGCCTTTTCATCGTCCACTGACACGCCGCCTTGCTCAATAAGACGTCTGCCTTCGCCACGAGACTTAATGATACCTGCTTTTAGCATAATATCAATAAGAGAAATTGCACCATCAGTAAATTCGTCCTTATTAAGAGATGTTGTAGGCATATTATCACTGCTTACACCACCGCCGAAAAGAGCTTTTGCTGCTTCGTCAGCTTTCT